>JAJBSZ010000452.1 GCA_020861125.1 Planctomycetota bacterium
CGGCTGACCGGCTGATCGGGTGAGGGAATCGCGATGCGCACCGGAAGATATCATGCCTGAATTGCCAGAGGTGGAAACGGTGGCCCGGGCCCTGGACAAGGCGGTGGGTGGCCGGAAAATCCAGCAGATCATCGGTATCAGCGCCATCCGCCAGCCCTTCGACGCCGAGGACGCCACGGCCAAGCTGGCCGGTGCGACAATTCTCGCCGTGCGGCGGCGGGCCAAATACCTCATCCTCTACTGCGACCGGGCGTGGAGTGTCCTGGCCCATCTCGGTATGACCGGCTCCTTCCGCCTGGAGCCGGCGGCGGAACCGCGCCAGCCGTACGACCGGGTCGTGTTTGTCCTCGACGGGGACGAAGAACTGCGGTTCGCCGACCCCCGGCGGTTCGGCAGCATGCGGCTGGTGCAGGTCGGCGCCGTGGGGGAAATTCCGGCCGAACTGGCCGGTCTCGGCCCGGAGCCCCTAAACCGGGCCTTCACCAGTAAGGCGATGCTCTCCCGGGCCCGGGGGCGGAAGACGCCGGTCAAGGTGTTTCTCATGGATCAGAAGGTGGTGGCGGGCGTAGGTAATATTTACGCCAGCGAAGCGTTGTTCCATGCCGGCGTCGACCCCAGGCGGCCGGCGGGCGACCTCAGCCCCGAGGAATGGACCGCCGTGGTGGCGGCGGTCAAGACCGTTCTCCGCCGCGCCATCCGGCGGGGCGGCACCACCATCCGCACCTACCGCTCTCTCGACGGCAGTGAAGGCAAATTCCGGCGATCGCTAGCGGTGTACGGCCGGAAAGGCGAGACCTGCCCATCCTGCGGCAGGCCCCTGGTGACGGAAAAACTGGGCGGGCGCTCAACCGTCTACTGCCCGGCCTGTCAGGGCTGAAGGCCGCTTTCCGGACCTGGCCGGACCGGCTGTTCCCACGGAAACTGCACCCAGACGTCGGGAATGGTGGCGGCGGAAAAGGTCGGCCGCAGGCAGCCGCCGCCCTTGTCGTAGAGAACGGCGATGTCGATCTGGTATTCCTCCCGCCACTTTTCCGTGATAAAGGCCAGGGTCCGTCCCGAATCGAGAAGGTCGTCCACCACCAGTATGCGCGAGCCGGGCAGGGGCAGATCCGGTCCCGACAGTTGTTCCACCACCGATCCCTGCTGGTCGAATTCGTAGAGCCGGAGGGCGATGGTGGTGATGTTGCGCAGGCCGAGAATGTGCGCCAGGAGGCCGCCCACAAACACGCCACCGCGGGTGATGCACAGCATTTTGTCGTACTGCCGGCCCGAAGCGCGGATGGTGGCGGCGAGGGTCTCGCAGTCCTTTTGGAATGTATCCCAACTAAGACGAATCATGACGATGGCTCCGGTGCAGAAAAACGATGACGGTTCCGATTGCCCCGCCGCCCGACGACCCGACGGCGGAGCAGCCTACCATACGGCATCTACCGGCCCGTGGCAAGCGGCAAGCGTTGGCGGCCGGGCGTACCGTGCGATCTGTCTGGCAGTGATTGTTCTCGGCCTGACGGCTAAGGCTGTGGCCGGCGACATGGCCCCGACCCCGCGCGGGCAGGAAATTCTGGCCAAGTTCCGGCAGTGGCGGCCGCCCGGCGCGGACGACGGCGGCACCTGGCTGCTGGAACACTGGCCGGCCGCGGCGGGTTTGGAGGCTCTGGTCGAGATTCCCGACAATTCGGCGGACGCGGCCGAATGCTTTCGCCGGCTGGAAGACCTGTTTCCGGAGGAACTGGCGGTTCTGGACGGCGCCGGCGCCGGGGGGGCGGCGGGGGTCGACGCGCTGCTCGACGCGGCGGCGCGGGGCGAATGCCGCTTCGCCGAGGTCTACCCCCCGTTCGAGGCCGCCGATTCGCCGCAGCCCGACTTCCAGATCCTCCGCCTGTACCTGCGTGCGCTGCTCCTGCGAGCCGGGGAGCGGGAGGCGGCGGGGGATCGACCGGATGCGGAGCGCAGCTACCAGGCGGCGCTCCTCTGCGGCCGTCACCTCACCGCCGCCCGGCCGAGCAGCGTGGTGTATGTCACCGGCCTCATCTATTGCCTGCGGGGAGCCCAGGCCTACGGCGGGTTTCTGGCCCGGAACGGCGAGGGCGATCGGGCCGCGGCCGTGCGGCGTTTTGCGGAGCGGACGGAGATCCTGTACCGGGCGTTTCTCTGGAAAGCCAACGTGGCGCTGGGCGAATTCGACGGCTTCGCCTGTTTGCCGACGGTGATCCTGGTGGCGCGGGAGGACCGGGAGCCGTTCTGGCGCAAGGACGCCGTGATCCGGCTGGCCACCCTCCGCTACGGCGTGCCGACGGGCGACGACGCCGTGCAGCGGCAGCCGGAGTTCGAGGCGATGGCCGACGCCGCGCTGCTCCACGCCGCCAACGCCGATCCCGATCCCGGCGTCCGGCGCATGGCCCTATGGGCCGCCCGGACCATCCGCCCCGACCGCTACGCCGCCATGGAGCACCGGTTCCTGCCCCCGCCGGATGGCAACTAAAAAAAAGACGCCCGCCGGAAAGCGGACGCCCACGGAGCCTGCGGTACCACGGAAAATCCTCAGCGCGGCAGGACGCGCATCTCACCCGGCCGGATGGAGAATTTGCGCCGCACCAGCGCCGGGCCGAAGTTCACATCGTAGAAGGTGGCGCCGCCCCGGTTGGCGGGATCGGCCAGCACCTGCCAGCCGCCGCCCCGTTCCGGTTCGATGGTCAGGGTCTGCGCCGGCCCGTTTACCCGCAGGGACCACAAGCCGCCCTCCGGCTCCTTGGCCTGGAACCGTTCCAAGTTGACAAAATCGATGCGGGCGATGCGGCCGTGGCGCAGGCGGAACACGGCCAGGTCCGCCGCCAGTTGCAGGTTGAGGGTCGGGGTGACCAGTTCCGTCCCCGGCGGCGCCCAGGCGATGACGTCGATCTTGTCGTCGCCGTGGTCGATGATCACCGCGCCGGTGCGGCCGCGGATGATGTCGGAGTCCCGTTCGATGCGCACCGGCCGGTGGGTGTGGTTGGCACCGGGGTAGAGGAGCGACAGGGTGGTGGTGTCGCCCACCAGGGTTCGGGTCAGGGTCACCGCGGGCGCGGCATAGGCACCGCCGGCGGCGTCGTAGATGTGGCTGGGGAAGAGGCCGAAGTCGCCTTCCGACACCGTCAGCTCCGCGTTCTGGTCGATGGCGAAAATGCGCAGGGCCGGGCCGTCCAGATAGCTGGCGGTGGCGACGATGCCGGCGCCGTCGTGCATGGCCTGGATGCCGGGGGCAAGCTGGTAGCGGATGCGGGCCTGCCGGGGCTCGGGGTCGTTTTGCATATCCACGTGATCCAGCACCAGCCAGTAGTCGGACCGGCTTTCACCAGGGAGGTCCTTGACGTAGAGGAGGCTTCGCTGCCAGGTCTTGCCGTCGGCGAAGGCCGCCTTGTCCGTGAGGTAATCGATGCTGGCGTTGGTGCGCCAGACCGACTCCACCGGCGACCCCGGCACGTTGGTGGTGGTGGGCACGATGTACTGGCCGTCCAGGGACAGGCCACTGTGCACCGCCGGGCCGGCGGCCGGGCCATCGTAGCCGCCCGGATCGACGATGAACTTGATGCTGTGGGCCATCAGCACCATGGAGCCGAAATCGCAGTGGGCCGGCACGCCGCGCAGATCGCCGGGAGGACCGAAGCGCATGGCCAGATAGCGGGCGTTGGGTTCGGGGCCGCTGCGGAGGGCGAAGATGCCGCCGTAATTCTTGTCGGTGGATCGGTCCGGAAAGCTGTGGCTGGCGGCCAAACCGATACGGTTCATGCGGAACGCGGGCGGCGGGAACAGCGAGGCCAGGGCCGCCACCTCCATCGGCCACAGCTCCTCCGCTCCCCGGGGCCCGAAGCGCGGCAGGCTCTGATCCGGCATGGCCAGTCCCAATACATAGCGGGCGGGCCGTTCCAGCGTGCGCCAGACGGAACCGATATCCCGGCGGAACCAGGAGTCATCCCGAGTGAAGTGATCCAAGAGGAGCAGGCTGCGGAAAAGGCCGCCGGTCACCCCGGCGACATCACCGGCGACGCTGGCACCGTCGGGGTAGAACAGGTCCGCCGTCCGGCGCATGGCGTTCCGGATGGTGCCGGCGAGTTCCCGGCGCGGGAACAGGAAAAAGTCGCAGGTGGTGGCGGCGCGGATATAGGCGTTGGTCAGGGCGATGAAGGTGCCGTCGTCCATGGGAAACGCCATGGCCTCCCGCACCGCATAGATATCGCTGTTCAACCGGATCAGCGCCTGCTCCATGGCGGCGCCGATACTGTAGTCGTCGATCACCGGCTGTTCGAAAGCATTGACGATGGTGAGAATGCGGGCCGCGGCCTGCACCGGCGTCTCGTTTTCCGGATCGACCGGCTGGTAGCTGATGGCCGCCAGGGCCACCTCCACGTCGTACGGATTTGCGGTGCCGGCGCTCGCGCCCGGACCCCGGGTCAGCGTGGCATCCACCACCCGCCGCTCCCGGAGAACCTGCCAGACGATATCCGCCACCGCCCGCAGGTCGTCCCGCGCCGCCGCCTCGCCGATGCCGGGAAACTTGTAGTTCCGGGTATTGATGTTTCGGACCGCCGCCAAATAGGGATCGGCCGGGAACACCGTCGCCGGCGCGTAGGGAGCGCCAGGATCCGGTTGCTCCGTTAGAGGCGGCAGGGCGTCGTCGTCCCAGGCGGCCCCGTCGTCGCCGGGCGCGGGGGCAAAGGGATCATCCCATCCCGATCCGTCCGCCGGTTGGGCAAAGGGATCCGACCAATCATCCGCCGTTTCGAGAGTGTACGGATCGCCCCAGGAGGAGAGAATGTCCTCCTCGGTGGCTGCCGGATCCAGGGCCGGATTATACGGAACCGCGCCGATGGGCTCGGGCGGCGTGTCCGGATACGGCACGGCTGCCCCGTCGCCCATGCCGATGCCGTCGATGATTTCCAAACCGGGACCGGGCGGTTCCCCCGAGGCCGAGGGCGACACCAGGGTCACCAGGGCCGCGAAAACGGTCATCCCCGCCAGCAACCACCCGGACGGTAACGGCAACTGCTTCATGCTCTCTCCTCTGGATCATACGCGGTGGAAATTCCTCGGGCGCCCGGTGGGAGCGGCCGCCACGGGGGACCCCGGCCTACTCCCGCCCCGACAGGTCCGGCCGCCACCACTCGGGCATGGTCGCCGGTGGTGTCCGGAACTCGTCGCTTACGCCCGCGTGGCGGAAGGGATCCCCCGCGGGCGGCGCGTGCTCGGCATAGGATTTTTCAATATCCAACCCCACCCGGATCGAGGGATCGCTCTGGACCTGATACACGCCGCCCAGGCCAAAGGTCACCACGAAGTATTCGCTTTCCAGAGCCGGGATCCGCTTGCCCCAATGGTCGTAGACCAACTGGTCGAATTCCGCCCGGATCATGGTTCTGTCCAGCGAATACTCCGGAGGTCGGGCCAGCACGACGACGACCCGCGCCACCTGGCCGCCGTAGGCCGGGGCGTTGTTGTGACGCTCCAGCAGGCGCTCCGCCAACTGTGCGCGGTAGATCTCGATGGCGTCCGGATCGGGGGGTGAAGGCGGAATCTCCGCGGCTGCCCTCTCGGCCGGCGGTTCGCCATCGCCGGGTGCGGCGTCGTGTTGCGCAAAGGGTTCGCCAGCGGCGCCGTTCCCGCCACTGTCGCGTGAGGCATCGGAATCGTCGCCGGAAGCGATTTCCTCCGGCTGCTTCCCGCCGCCTGCCGTTTCGTCATCGCCCTCGATGGGACCGTAGTCGCCGTCAGTGCGTCCGGCAGGATGGGACCCGGTAGCGCCGGCCGTTTCGCTGACGGCGGCCTGGCGGCGTCGCCAGATCCGCCGGCGCGCGGGCCGCGACGTCGCGGTCGTGCCGTCGGCCGATACCTCCACGGCTTCGGGCGGCACGGCGTGAGGGGCGGTATCCTCGGCCCGGAGGCCGAGGCCGGCGAGGAAGGCGATTAGGGTACAGACCAGAATGCGTCGCATGGGTTGTTCCTGTGGACAGCGAACGGCCGGCCCGCTCCGGTTCCAGCCGTGGGAGGCGTCTGCCGGATGCGGCGCCCGTGTTTCTGTTATCGGCCCTTTGCCCGCCCGACAGCCGGTTTTTTCGAAAAATTGCTCAAGCGCGCCCAATCACAGGACCGATAATATCCGCAGGAACGAGCGCGGCCGGTGGCGCCGTGCCCGGGAAGGCGGGCGAGGAACGTCGTGGGTGATGGACGTGGTATGGTTGCAAACGGGGGTACGAAATGGTTGACAATGCCTATCTGCCAACACAGTTTTTTCTCAAGCCCGGCTATGCCATGGCGAACCGCAACGCGACGGTGATCCGCACCGTCCTCGGCAACTGCGTAGCCGTCACAGTATTCGACCGCAACAACCACTTCGGCGGCATGAACCAGTTCGTATTTCCCAAGACCGACCGGTTGGAAGACATGACCGCCCAATTCGGCAATGTGGGCATCAGGGCGCTGTTCCAGATGCTCATGGATATGGGGGCGAGCCGCGACGGTCTGGTGGCCCATATCGTCGGCGGCTCCCAATGCCGGTTGTTCAACGACGGCGACCTCGGCAGCCAAAACATCCGCCTGGCCAGACACATCCTGGAAAAACTGCGGGTGCCGGTGGTGTCGGAGGACGTGGGCGGCAGCATGGGGCGCAAGGTCATCTACCATTCGGGCACCAACGAAATGGCCGTGTTCAAGGTCGATTCCCTGCGGAACCACGATTGGTTCCGACCGGGCATGGATGTCCGGTACGACATTTTCGAGCGCTGACACGGGCCAAAAAAAATCATTCCCGATGGAGTGCGTCCGGGAATGATCGTCACCGTACAGCGGTTGGCGGTTACTTCTTCCGCTTTTTTTCCCGCTGCCGTTCCGCCAGCGCTGCCCGGTGCTGCAGCATTTCCTCCTTGGAAAGTTCGTCGTTATAGTCCTCGTGTTTGAGCACGCTGTAATCGTTGTCCTTGTACAATTCCTTGATCCGGGGCATTTTTTCATGCGCCGCATGCTGCTTTTCCATGACTGTCTCCCAGACTGACCAAACCTCGCTTTCAGGCAGACGCCGTACCCACCTGTTCCTCCTGTTACCTGTCGTTTTGCCTTGCCAAATCAGACGGCCTCGCCGATAGTGTACGCATTAATGGGGAGACCGAACCGTGGAACGAACGGCGTGTACCTATCACCCGGATCGCCGGGCCGTGTGCGTGTGCGTGGAAACGCGCCAGCCCCTGTGCGGCGAATGCACCACCCGCTACAACGGCGTCAACTACAGCCGGGAGGGGTTGCGCCGCCTGCGGGAACGGCGGCGGCACGAGGCGGAACGGGTCGCCGGGCGGATCGGCCTGCCGCGTCTGCTGCTGGTGGGCGCCCTGTCGTCGTACGTGGCGTTCCGTCTCTATGCGGGCCTCGGCCTCGCCCTTCTCGCCTGGCTGCGGCCGGCATGATCACCATTCCCTCCTCCCCAGCCGACCTGCGGGCGTTGGCCCTGTGCGACGAAACCCTGGACTGCCTCCGCCGTTTCGGCGGCGACCTAGCGCCGGTCTTCCTGCTGTTTTCCCTGCCGCTGGCCGTGGCCGTGGTGCTTCTGCTCGACGCCGCCGCCGCCGGCGATGCCGTTGCCGTGCGGGAGCTGGCCGGCTGGGTGGTGGCGGCGGAGATCCTGCACTGGCTGGGCGGGGCGGCGGTGCAGCGGCGCACCGCCGCGCTGGGCTTTGGCGGCGCGGTCGGCACGTGGCGGTCCATGATCCGGTCCTATCTCTGGCTGCGGTTTCTGTGGCAGCCGATGTTCGCCGGACCGGTGGCGCTGGAACGGTCGGGACGGGGGCGACCCTGGCGAACCCTCTGGCCGCTCTACCGCAGTTCGTCCGGCCTGATTCTCCGTTTTTACGGCTGGAGTGTCAGCCTGGCGGCGGTGGCGGCGGCGCAGGTGGTGGCGTTCCAGTATTTTTGCACGGAGGTGGTTTTGCCGTCGCTGGCGGGTGCGGACACCACGGCTCTGGGCGCTGTCCTGGGCAGCCGGCTCTGGTGGTTGGGTCTGGGCGTTTTCGCCGCGCTCGGATTTGAACTCTATCTCCTGGTGGCCGGCGTGGTGATCCACGCCACCCTGACCGCCCGGTGGACGGGCGCCGACCTGGTGGACCGGTGCCGGCTTGCCTACGGAAACCCGTAAATGCGCCTGCTCTTTCTCCTCCTGCTTCTGGGCGTCGCCCCCGCCGGATCCGGCCACGCGGCCGACACGGTGGAACAGGACCTCAGGAAAATTTTCGCCAAACCCGAATACCACCGCTGGCGCCGGCCGGCGACGGAAGACCTGGCTCGGCCGGCGGCTGAGCCGCGGGAGTTCTGGCTGGTGGCGCAGGTGCGGCGGCTGCTGGACTACCTCCGCCGGCTGATCCCCAAGCGGGAGCCGGAAGCCGCCCGCGAACCGATCCCCGACGTCGCACCCCCGGTGCAGGCGGACGGGGCGACCCACTTCGGGTCGTTCTCACTCATGGGCACCGTGCTTCTCGCCCTGGCGGGCGGCTTTCTCCTCTTTTCGATCGTCAGGTATCTCCAGTGGCGAGGGCAGGCGAGGCCACCGGACGCCGCCGGCCGCGTCGGCGTGGCCCAGGCGTTGCGGACGGGCGACGCGCTGGCCTTCAGTCATGACGAGTGGGGATCGCAGGCGGAACGGTTCCGCGACGCCGGACAGCTGCGTCTCGCCTACCGGTCGCTGTTTCTCGGCCTGCTCTCCGGCCTGCACGCCCAGGGCCGGATCGTCTTCGCCCCCAACCGCACCAACTGGCAGTATGTGCGCGGGTTCCGGGGCGGGGCGGCGGATCGGCGGAACCTGGCGGATCTCACCGATCTCTTCGATCGGGTGTGGTACGGCACGGCGCCGGTACTGTCCGAGACGGCGCTGGCGGGGTTGCGGGATCGGGTTGGCGCGCTCCTGGCAGGCGATCCGGCGGAGCGCGGCCATGATTAGGGCGTGGTACTGTCTGATCCCGGTGGCCCTCGTCCTGACGTTCCTGTACCGCGTCGCCGACTATGATGTATCCACGGGCAGTGGCCTGCCGCTGTACTCCAGCCGGCGCTACGATCCTTTCGGCAGCGCCGCCCTGCGGGAACTCCTGGCTGCCAGCGGCCGGACGACGCGCCCTCTGGCGCGCCCGGTGCCGCCGCCCGCCCGGGACGCCACCCTGATCATGATTACCCCCATCGGGGCCGACAGCCTGGACCCGCGCCGCTGGGAACGGTTGGAGGATTGGGTCGGCGGCGGCAACCGGCTGCTGGTGCTGTCCCGGGATCCGCCGCTCCTCTTTCGCCAGGCGGTGACCGCCCGGGCGCCGGCGGTGGCCGACGGGTTTCCGGACCTATCCGACCGGCCGGCGCCCATGGCCCTCTACGAGGACAATCAGAAACGCGGCAGGTACGCCGATGTCCTGGCGGTAGACACCACGCCGGTTGCCCTCGACATCGCGGGGCAGGACCAGCCGCTGACCCTTGAGCTGACCCTGCCATCCGGGTTCGTGCCCGGTGCGGATGACGACGGCCTGCGGGTGGCCGCGTGGTCGGAGGGTAGGGCGGTGGTGGCGCTGCGCCGGTCCGGCGCGGGCGAGCTGGTGTGGATCGCCGATCCGACGCCGGCCCTGAATCAGGGCATCGGAAGCGGCGACAACGCGCGGGCAATATTGGCGCTGGCCGGCGCGGGCGACGTATTTTTCGACGAATACGGCCTCGGCCGGGCGGAAACGATCATGGATGTGCTGCGGCGGGCCGGCCTCCTGCCGTTTCTTCTTCAGGCCGTGTTCGTCCTCTGGCTGCTCGCCCGTTCCGCTCGGACGGCGTTTCCGTCCACCGTCCCCGATGCCGCGGCCGCCGCCGGCATCGAGCGGCAGCTCGATATCCTGGCCGGCCTGTACGAGAAGAACCTCACCGACGACGAGATCGAGACGCGGCGGCGGCGGTACCACCATGACCCCTGAATGAGGAGAACACCGTGGACACCGGAATATTCGCGGCCATCCGCCAGGAACTGGCCAAGGCGGTCTTCGGGCAGGAGGAGACGCTGGACCTGACCCTGTGCGCCCTGCTGTGCGGCGGCCACGCCCTCCTGGAGGGCATGCCGGGAACGGGCAAGACCCTGACGGTCAAAGCCCTGTCCCGGGCGGTGGGCTGCGAGTTCAAACGCATCCAGTTCACCCCCGACCTCATGCCGTCCGACGTCATCGGCACCAACGTGTTCAACTTCGCCGACAGCGCCTTCGTCCTCCGGCGGGGTCCCATCTTCACCGACCTGCTGCTGGCCGACGAGATCAACCGGGCGCCGGCCAAAACCCAATCCGGGCTGCTGGAGGCGATGAGCGAGCGGCAGGCCACCATCGACGGCGTGCGCTATCCCCTTTCGCCGGTGTTCTCCGTCTTCGCCACCCAGAACCCGGTGGAGTACGAGGGCACCTATCCGCTGCCGGAGGCGCAGTTGGATCGCTTCCTGCTGAAGATCGCCATCCCGCTGCCGGAAGAGGCCGAGGAAAAGCGGCTGCTCCACGCCGCCCATGCCGGCCGCGCCGCCGACGAGGCGGGGTTGGCGGCGATATCGCCGGTGGTGTCGCGGGAGGAACTGTTAGGGCGGCGGCAGGAGCTGGTGTCCATCCGGGTCGAGGAGGAGGTGGTGGACTACCTCCTGGCGGTTGTCCGTGCGGTGCGCCGGGACGAGGCGGTGGCGGTGGGACCGGGCCCGCGCGGCAGCCTCGGGCTCCTCACCGCCTGCAAGGCCCGGGCCGCCATTAACGGCCGGGACTTCGTCATCCCCGACGACGTCGCCGCCCTGGCCGTGCCGGTGCTCGGCCACCGCCTGACGCTGGAAGCGGACGCGGAGATCCGCGGCGCCACCGCGGCGGAGGTGGTGACGGCGGCGGCCGGGACGGTGGAGGTGCCGCGATGATCGCTCCCACCCGCCGGACGGTGACGGCGGCGGCCCTTCTCGCCCTGCCGCTCCTGGCGGCCGGTCGTCATCCCGACATTGTCTTCTATGTCCTGGCGGGCAATGCGCTGCTGGCGGGGCTGTACCTCTCGGAAAAACGCCGTCTGGACGCCACCGTCCTGCACCTCAGTCCGGGCCCTCTCGTCCGCTGCCGGGCCGACGACCGGGTGGAGATCGCCTATACCGTGGAAAACCCCGGCCGGGCGCCCGTCCGGGCGGTGCTGCGGCAGCCCGTGCCCGACGGGTGGCGGGGTGAGGACCTGGCGCTGCCCGTGACGATCCCCGCCGCGGGCGCTGCCGTCGTCGCCTTCCCGATGCAGTGCCGGCGGCGGGGCGATTTCCTGTTTCCGAGCCCGGAGTGCGAGCTGGCCGGCGCCGGCTGGTTCACCGCCCGCCGCCAGGACTATGCCGGCGCCCGGGCGCTGGTGTAC
>JAJBSZ010000185.1 GCA_020861125.1 Planctomycetota bacterium
CGGCGAGCGCCTCGAAGGTGCCGCCCAGTGCCTTGCCGCTGCCGGGCATGGTGTCCAGGAGAACTGTGGTGTGCTTCGCCCGCCCGAGGACCAGGTCCAGTGTTTCCGCCACCGTCTGGATGCCCGCTTCGGCGCCGCGGCCGCCATGGGTGCCCGGATGCAGGTTGTAGAGGCTGCCGGGGGTCGCTTCCAGCCGGTCGAGATCGTCGGCGATGGTCTCCCGGACAAACTGCTGGAGTTTGGGATCCACCGTCGCCGGATTGAGGGTATAGGAGGCGTGGGCCAGGATCGGTCCGAGGTGGTGCTCCCGGGCGAAGTCGAGGAATGCCGCCACGTCGGCCGGGTCCATGGCCTTGGCCCGGCCGCCCCGGGGATTGCGGGTGAAGAACTGGAAGGTGTTGGCGCCGATGCGCACGGCTTCCCGGGCCATGGCCAGGTAGCCCTTGGCCGAAGAGAGATGGCTGCCGATGGTGAACATTGCCGGTTTTCCTTGTGGTCATCCCAGCAGCAGGCTGAGACCCGACACGGCGAGCAGGAGGTAGGTCAGGGTCATGAACGCTTCCTGGCTCACCCGTGTCAGGAGAAGTCCCCCCAGGTACACACTGCAAAACGCCACCGGAATGGACGCGCCGGCGAGGGCCGCCAGTTCGACGCCCAGAGCGCCGTTCCGGTACTGGTCCAGGAGGACCAGGGAATTAACCACCACCCAGACGGTCGAGGCGGTGGCACGGAACTCGGTTTTTTCCGGCAGCCGGTCCGCCAGAAACGCCACCAGGAACGGGCCGCCGCAGGCGAACATGCCGTGCACCAGCCCGGCCAGAAGCAGCATGGCCAGGTGGACGACTCCCCGGGATGAGGCCGGTCCGCCGGGATACAACCGGCGCCGCACCAGCCCCGCCACGCCGATGCCTGTAATCACCGCCCCCAACAACAGCTTTTGTCCCGCTTCGTACGGGCGGAGGAGGTCCCCCACCACGAACCCGACGAGCATGGCCGGAATCATGGCAAAGCAGACGGTGCGCAGCACGTCCCGGCGGACAGACCGCCAGGCGACGAGGCACACCTGCAGCCCGGCGGTGGCGCCCAGCAGACAGAGAACCGTTTTCGCCGCCGGGAGGCCAACCAGCCGGGCGCAGAAGGGCATGGCCAATACCGCTCCGGCGAAGCCGGTGATGCCCTGCACGATGTTGGTGAGAAACACCGTCACCAGAAAGGACGTCACCACCGCCAGGCTTGCCTGCTGCACCCCGCTCCTCCCCCGGAATTTTTCACCGCCAGGAAAAGGCCGGGCGGCCTCCGAAATCATAGCGGCGGCATTCCCGATTCCAAGGAGAAACCCACGGGGTGGGGTTTTTGGCTGGTGGTGACGGGACCGGACCGGTGCCGATGGCTGGACCGTTTTTGGCAGGCAATACTCATGGCACTATCCAAGTTGATCGCCCGTATGGTGAAGGGGAGGCGGCGACCGCCGGCCTTTTCGGGAAAAGCCTGACCCGTTTCCGTCGCCACTGCGTATAGAATACGGTGGCCGAAAAATTTTCCCGACAGCTCCGCCGGTGGCATCCGGTGGCTGGCGGATTGCCCCGTCGGAGGAAGATGATGATCAAGGTGTTATTCGGGTTGGGAATGCTGGCCTTGTTGCTGGTCGTCGGCGTGGTGCGGGCGGAGGATTCCATGGCGTCGCTGCGAGAACGGGCGGATAGGGAATGGGAAAAGGGCAATTACAAGGAGGCAGGCCGGATGTATGCCCGGCTGATCAATGACCCGGCCAACGACACCAGGTCCGCCACCCGGGATGTGGAACGGTTGAGCCAGACGATTGGCCTCTTCGCTGACGACGGGGATCCCACGGCGGTTCTGGAGGAGGCGGCCGTCCGCTGGCGGGACAGCTGGCGCGTCCTGACGGCGCTGGCCGACTGGCATTCGCGGCGCGGCGGGCGCTACGTTTCTCCCGCCTACCGTGTCCGATCCCTGACCTTGTTTCTGCAGGCCGAGGCGGTTTTGGACCGAGGGCCGGATCCGGCCACCGTGGCCGACAAGCGCGCCTTCTACGAGGAATTCGCGGCGGCGATCCTCCGTCACCGCCCGCTGTGGCAGTTGACGGAACTGACCGATCTCACGCCGCCGGACGACCCGGCCGAGCCCGTCCCTTACGGCGGCTACTGGGGGCCCGAATACGCGCCGGCGGCCGCCGACGGCGGTCCCGTGTTCTATCCGCTGCCGGCATCCTGGGCCGAGGCGACCAACGACGGCGAGCGCTGGCGCTGGGTCATCGGCCCGCTGGCTGCGCTGGACCCGGCCGGCCGCGATCAGGCGGATCGCCTGCGGGCGGAATTTCTTCTCCGCCAATTCGGCGTCCAGACCCTGGGCCTGGGTTTCCCGGACGAGGAAGTCGCCGACACCGGTCCCTTCGCCGTGCGGACGCTGGGCGAGGACGAGACCATCGCCCGGCTGATTACCGGACCGCGCCGGTTCTCCCTGCCGGACGAGCATAATTATATCCGCATCTTCCGCCGCCTGGCCGACGAGGCGTCCGGCGGCGCCCGGGTGGACGCCGCGTGGAACCTGGCCCGGATCTTCGAAAACCGGAACCAATATCCGAAGGCGGTCGCCTGGTGGGATCGGGTGGCGGCGGATCCGGCCGCGAGCCGGGATCAAATCGATGCCGCCCGCCAGGCCGCCGCGATCATCACCGAGGCGAGCGGCCGCCTGGAGCCCGGCGCCACCGCCGTCGCCGGCCGCCCCGCCAGCATCCCGTACCTCTTCCGCAACGCCCGGCAGGTAACGATGACCGCCTACCGGGTGGACGAGAAGCGGTTGCTGGACGACCTGCGGACGACGGTGAAAAGCGCGTCGCGGATGCGGCGTCTGGAACACTCTCTGACCGACCCCGCCATCGCCATCGGGCTCCATGCGGTGGGGAAAAAACGGTCCCGCTACATCCGGGAAAAGACGGCCGAATGGGAGGTGGCGCTGACGCCGCTGCCGGATTACCGTACCCGCCGGGTCGTCATCGACCTGCCGTTCACCGAGGCCGGCTGCTATCTCGTGGAAGCGGCCACGGCCGACGGCGGCATTTCCCGGGCCGTGATCTGGCTGGCCGATCTCGCCCTGGCGGAAAAGGCGGTCGGCGGCCACCGCCTGTACTACGTCGCCGACGCGGCGAGCGGCGAGCCGGTGGCCGGGGCGACCCTGAGCTTCCTGGGCTCCTTCTGGGACTATGAAAACTACCGCTCCACCGAGTTCGCCGTCCATACCGACGACAACGGCCTGGCCGTGGTCGACGCCGGCCGATTGGCGCCTCAAGCTACCCAACCGGCGTGGCTGGTGACCGCTCTGGCCCCGGATGGCCGCGCCGCCTACCTCGGTTTCAACCGGTTCTGGTCCAACGGCGGCGCCTTCGACCGGGACCGGGGGGTTCAGCCGTTTTGCATCACCGACCGTCCCGTCTACCGGCCCGGCCAGACCGTGGCGTTCAAAGTCTGGTTCGGCCGCCCGACCTACGGCCGGCCGGAGCCGGTGCCGGAGCACACCCCGGTGACGGTGGAAATCCGGGATCCGCGGGGCGAGACGGTGTACAGCCAGATCCTCCACACCGACGCCTCCGGCGGCGTGGCCGACAGCGTTGTGTTCGACGCTGCCGCCCCCCTCGGGCACTATACCGTGGCGGTCACCGGCCGCTACCACGGTTCCGTCGGGTTCCGGCTGGAGGAATACCGGAAACCGGAATACGAGGTGGTGGTGGAGACGCCGGACGCGGCCCTGTCCTTGGGGGACACCGCCGCAGTCCTCGTCCGTGCCGCCTACTACTACGGCGCGCCGGTGACCGACGCCACGGTGCGGTACTCGATCCGGCGCGCCGCCCGCCCCGCCGCCTGGCAGCCGCCGTGGGAGTGGGATTGGCTGTACGGCCCCGGCGCCTGGCGGTCGCCGTACCACTACGACTGGCTGCCGGGCGGGAGCGACGGGTCCGCCGCCGCCATGCCGCCCATCGGCCGCTTTCCCGACGGGCCGCCGGAGCTGGTGGCAACGGGCGAAGGCCGGCTGGACGCCGACGGCGTCTTCCGGCTGACGCTGGACACCCTGCCGGCCAAGGAGGCCTACGGGGACACCGATCATCAGTACGACATCACCGTTGAAGTGACCGACGCCAGCCGCCGCACCATCGTCGGCGCCGGCCGGGTGGTGGCCGCCCGCCAGCCCTTCACCGCCACGGTCTGGGCGGACCGGGGCTATTACGGCGTGGGCGATGCGATCCAGGCCCGGCTGGCGGCGCGCACGCCCCTGGGCGGCGGCCTGGCGACGACGGGCACGGCCACCCTCTACCGCATCGCCTATGGGCCCGACGGCACGCCGGCGGAAACCCCCGTCGCCACCTGGCCGGTGGCCACCGACGCCGACGGCGACGGCCTGCTCCGCCTTCAGGCGGACGGCCCCGGCCAGTACCGTCTCGTGTGCGTCCTGACCGACGCCGGCGGCCGGGAGGTCGAGGGCGCGGCCGTCCTCACCGTGCGCGGGGCCGCGGGCGAGGGGGAATTCCGCTTCGCGGCCCTGGAGCTGGTGCCGGACCGCCGGGACTACCGGCCCGGCGACACCATGCGCCTGGCTGTGAATTCCGAACATCCGTCGGCGGTGGTCCTGCTGCTGCCCCGGGCGGAACGGAACGGCCACACCGCCGCCGACGGCGCCAGCCGTTCGCCGGTGCCCCAGGTCGTCCGTTTGGTCAACGGCAGCGCCGTGGTGGAACTGGCGATCGGCAGCGAGGACCAGCCCAATTTCTACTGCGACGCCGTCACCATTTTCGACGGCCGGATCCACACGGAAACGCGGCAGATCCCCGTGCCGCCGGCCGACAAGACGCTGCGGGTCGCGGTGGCGGCGGACAAGGACGCCTACCTGCCGGGCGAGACCGCCCGCTTTGCCGTCACCGTCACCGACAACGAGGGCCGGCCGGTGGCCGGGCAGTGCGGGGTCAGCCTCTACGACCGATCGGTGGAGTACATCAGCGGCGGCGGCAATGTGCCGGACATCCGCGCCCATTTCTGGAGCTGGAAGCGGTATTACTCGGCCTCCCTCACTGCCAACCTGCTGCGGCACGGCTATCCGGTCGCCCGGGAAAAGGACAAGGTATACCGGCCCATCGGGGCCTTTGGCCGGCGCGAAGCGGACTGGAATACCGCGGGCTATGGCGCGGCGCCCGCCCCCGCCATGCGGCGATCGGCCGAACCCGCCGTAGAACTGTTTTCGGCCGCCGATGCGGCGCCGGAACCGGCGCCGCCAACCGGTGGCGGGGAGGCAAACGTTGAACCGGTGGTGCGGAGCGAATTCGCCGACACCGTCCTGTGGATCGCCGCGCTCGACACCGACGCCGACGGCCGCGCCGCGTTCGAGGCGGTGATGCCGGACAACCTCACCGCCTGGAAGGCGCGGACCTGGGTCATGGCCGACGGCGTCCGGGTGGGCGAGGGCGAGAACACGGTGGAGACCAGGAAGAACGTCATCATCCGGCCGCAGGCGCCGCGTTTCCTGACCCAGAAGGACCGGGTGGTGCTCACCGCCAACCTGCACAACTACCTGCCGCGCCGCAAGCGGGCCAGGGCGGAGCTGGTGCTGGAAGGCGGCCTGCTCCAACCCGCCGACGGCGAAACGCTGGTCCGTGAAGTGGAGATCGCCGCCGACGGGGAAGTCCGGGTGGACTGGCTGGTGGACGCCGTTCGGCCGGGGGAGGCGCGGGTGGTGATGCGGCTTCTTACGGACGAAGAATCGGATGCGGCCCAAATCACCCTGCCGGTGATCGTGCATGGTTCGCGCCGGGTGGAGAACTTTGGCGGCATATTTCTCTCTGGTGACACCGAACTGGTCATTCCCTTCCGAGTGCCGGACGAACGCCTGCCGGATCAGTCCCGGCTGGAACTCACGTTTTCTCAGAGCGTGGCTTCCGAGTTACTGGAGACCCTCCCCTTCCTTATTGACTATCCCTACGGCTGCACCGAGCAGACCCTGAACCGGTTCCTGCCGGCGGTGATGACCCGCCGCTTCCTCGATCGCCTGGGCGTCACGCTGGCGGACGCCCGGCCGGTGGCAGCGGAAAAATTCGACGCCCGGCAGGAAGCGTGGCAGCAGCGCTTTGGCGACGTCCGCCGGGAACGCCGGTCGCCCGTGTTCGACGACGCGGCGCTGGCCGATATGGTGCGGGTCGGGGTGGAACGGCTGACGGCGATGCAGAACGCCGACGGCGGCTGGGGCTGGTTCTCCGGTGCCGGCGAACGCAGTTGGCCCCACACCACGGCGGTGGTGGTCTACGGCCTGCTGGCCGCCCGTGAACACGGCGCCGCCATCCCGCCGGCCATGGTCGACGCCGGCCGGAACTGGCTCCGCGCCTACCGGAACGAGCAGGTGCAGGAACTCCAACGCCATCTCGCGACTGTTGGTCGCGAGGGCAAGGCCCAGGCCGACAACCTGGACGCCTTCATCCACCTGATTCTGGCGGATGAAGCCTATTTCCATCCCGACATGCGCGATTTCCTCTACCGGGACCGGGGGTCTCTCTCCCTATCCGGGTTGTGCATGCTTGGTCTCGCCCTGCACCGCGAAGGGGCTGGGAATTTCCTGGAAGTCGTCCTCCAGAACCTGGAGCAATACCTCGAGGAAAACCACGCGGTCGGCACCGTGCGTCTGCGGCTGCCCGACCGCGGCTGGTGGTGGTGGTACCACGATCCCGTCGAAACCCAGGCTTGGTACCTGAAGCTCCTCGCCCGGGTCGAGCCGGGGAGCGGGCGGGCAGCGGGGCTGGCGCGGTATCTTCTCCGCAACCGCAAGAACGGGAGGTACTGGTCTTCGACCCGCGATACCGCCAGGGCGGTGGAGGCGCTGGCCGAATACGCCGCTGCCTCCGGCGAGGACGCGCCCGACATGACCGTGACCGTATATCTGGACGAGCGCCAAGTCATGCGCCGCCGGCTCACCGCCGCCACCCTGCTGGACGACAACCGTTTCGTCCTGGAGGGACTGGCGGTGGAGGCCGGGGAACATTCCCTCCGCCTTGTCCGCGAGGGGTCGGGCAACGTGTATTACGGCGGCGGGCTGGACCTGTTCAGCCTCGAGGATCCCATCGCCCGGGCCGGCCACGAGCTCCAGGTGGAACGCACCTGGTACCGGTTGACGCCGGTGGACGCGTCCGTTTCCGTGCCGGACGCGCGGGGCGTGGCCGGCGGCATCCGGGTTGAGCAGTTCCGGCGTGACCGCATCCCGACGCCGTTCGACGGCGACGACGCGGCGGCGGTGCCGGTGGCGTCGGGCGATACGATCGAGGTGGAACTCACCATCACCGCGGCGAATGCGTTCGAATATCTGGTATTCGAAGACATGAAGGCGGCGGGCCTGGAGGCGGTGGAACTGCAATCCGGCTATACCAACAACCCCCTCGGCGCCTACATCGAGTACCGGGACCAAAAGGTGGTGTTGTTTGTCCGCTATCTTCCCGAGGGCACCTATACCATCCGCTACCGTTTCCGGGCCGAGACGCCGGGGCAGTTCTCGGCCCTGCCGGTGGTGGGCGGCGGCATGTACGCGACGGATCTCAATGCCAATTCCGACGAGATGAAACTTCGCGTCGGCGAGGAGGGCGTTTTCGAATAGTCCACGTTCGGGCATCCCGTGTCCCCGCGTCCCGGCGAATGGGACCGGTGGCAAGAAGACGCCGGGCAACAGTTTTACCTTTGAGGAAGCGGTGGGAATCCATAGGATACAGGTTGACCGCAAAAACGCCGGCCCGGCGCTTTTGCTACCGTTACCCGTGGAGCTGTACGCTGATGGCAGGTTTTTACTCTCGTATCGCCGGTGCGCGCCGGGTCCTGTGTCTAGGCCTGGCGGCCTATCCGGTCTTGATCTGGCAGCCTGCCGCCGCCGAACCCGTCCCCTTGCCTCCTCCGCCCGAACTCATGTTTGACGCCGGTTTTGAGGAGTTTGAGGACGAGGCCGGGGCGCCGGTTACCAGCCCCGAAGAGCGGCGTCAGGCCCTGGCGCCGCCGGTCACCGTCCAGCCGGTGACGGCTGCGCCCGACAACCGGGTACCGCCGCACCCGTTGCCGGCCGGCCCGGCGACCCAGACGGTGATCTCCACCCGCAATGATTTCACCATTTCCCCCCCGTCCCGGCAGATGCCGGACGAATACTACAACCTGCCCGTGGCGGTGGATGGCGCCGGCATCCCCGGCATCGTCATGCCGGAGCTGGACCATTCCTTCACCGAACCGGGAAGGGGCGCGGCGGTACGGCGGCCGGCTGGGCCGGGGCTGAGCATCCGCCAGCTCGAGCCGTTTTTCGCCCTGGCCAAAGGCAGCGAAAGCATGGCGCTGGAGGCCCGGAATGCCGGCGATGAAATGCTCTACGCCGACCAGATCGCCAAGGCCATCGACGCCTACCTCGCCATCATCGGCATGGCTGACGCCGGGAGTGAAGCCCGGGAGGAAGCCTGGTATGGCGTCGCCCGCTGCGAATACCGGCGTGGCAATTGGTGGCAGGCGTTCGACGCCCTGGAGCGTTCCTTCCCGAAAGCCTACGAGCGGGGTGAGGTGGAGGGGCGGATCAAACTGGAGATGTTCATCGGTGAACGCCTGTGGCGCATCGGTCCGGATCCGGTGGCCGGCACCGGCGGAGACGACGGACCGCTGACCGGTTACCAGGCGGCTTCCCTCGTGTACGAAAAAGCGATTTTCAACCAGCCGTCGGCCCAGGACGCGCCGGTGGCCCTGCTGCGGCGCGGCGACGCCGCCTCCCTGGCGGAAAACTGGGAAGAGGCGGTCCGGCACTACCGCCAGGTGGTGGAATACTATCCGGAGAGCGATCAGGCCATGCAGGCCCGTTCCTCCCTGACCGAAGCTGTCTACCGCCAGGAATGGGTGGGCGGCTTTCCCGAGGCCGGCCGCGACGATGTCGGCCGCCTGATGGACGATGTGGAGCGCCAGTACGGTCGGCTGTCGCCGGAAGCGGAAGAGCGGCGGCTGCGGGCGGTGGCCCTCGCCAACAGCCTCGAGGCAGAGACCAAACTCGCCCATGCCAAAAGCTACCTGACGTCGGTGCGGGTACGGAAATCACGGGACGCCGCCGTGTTTCTCCTGGGCGAGGTCGTGTCCCGCTTCCCCGAAACCGAACAGGCTGGCGAAGCGGCGGCTATCCTGCGCGGCTTGGGCGTCGAACCGCCGATGGTTCTGTCCGACGGCAACCGCTTCCCCCTGACCAGCGGCTGGTCCGGCATCGAGGTGGACGACCCGGACGACGATGGCCGTTTTGCCGGAGGATCGGTGGTCCTCGGGGGACAGGATGCTATGTCCCGTAGTATTGACTCCCTACCGCTGCCCGAATCGCCAACCCGGGAAACGGTATACGCGGCTCCGGTTCCCGTGCCGGCGGTGGCGGACGACGAATCGTTCTGATTCCGTCCGGTCCGAATGCTGGCGGTTGGCGTGATTTCCGGTTTTTCCGCCGGGCGTGGTTTGGCCCGGTTTTCCCTATCCGAGGATACTGGTTATGGCGTACCCCCATCGTGGACAAGTGATTCGGCTTGCGGTGCTTTTTTCCTGCCTGATTTCGGCCGGAACCGTTTGGGCGGCCGGTGATTGGGAATGGACCAAGGACCAGGGCTGGGTCATGGGAGCGGGGGTGGCCCGGCCGACGCCACGGGAACAACTGCAGTACGCCTACGACCTGGAGCAGCGCGGTGAATTCCTGGATTCCGCCCGCCAGTATTTTCTCCTGGTCCAGAACTTCCCCGCCTCGGACGAAGCCGGCGTCGGGTTGCAACGGCTCGCCCGCTGCCTGTTCGAAATGGAGAACTACTATACCTCCTACGAGGCGATCGAGCAGGTCATCAAGTCCTACCCCAACACCGGCCGCATGTCCGACCTGGTGGAAATCGAACTCCGCATCGCCAAAAAACTCATGGTTTCCCAATCCACCAGCATTCTGGCCGGAAACGAAGCCAACGCCCGGGATTTCAACATTCGCCGCGCCCTAACCATCGTCGACTCGGTGATCGAACACGATCCTTACGGCAGGGTGGCGGCGGAGGCGTATCTGGTCAAGGGGGAGGGCCATCTGTTTCTCAATGAGGTGCAGCAGGCCCGCGAGGCCTTCGAGAAGATCCGCGACGAATTTCCCCGGTCGGATTTTCTGGAGCGGGCTCGGTTGGGCATCGTCACCTGTGATTCCCTCATCGGTCAGGCCAGCCCGCAAGAATTGGCCGAAGCCATGGAATTGGTGCGCGAAGCCGAGCGCAACCGCGAGTCGGAGGGCGATTACGACGATGTCGAAGACACCATCCGCAAGTTGAGCGAAGTGGAAGCGGCCAAGATGCTGGACCAGGCGGAGCAATACCGCATCATGGGCCTACCCCGCACCATCAAGTCGTCGCAGTTCCTCTATAACGAGCTGATTCGCCGGTACCCCAATACGCCGCAGGCGGAAATCGCCATGGAGCGGCTGGGCCAGACCCGCATGCCTCGGGAAGAGGGAACCGTCACCAAATTTTTCAAAAACCTTACCCTCAACCCCTTCGTCCTGACCAAGGACCCGGCGCCGCCGTGGATCGTCCCGCAGATGTCGGCGGAGGATTTCGTCATGGTGGACCACGGCATCGGCCCCATCGCCGGGGTGCCGGAAACGGGCATGGGCCCGCCTCGGACCATGTACTCCGCCTCTGTCACTCCCGCCGCCCTGCCGATGGAGGAACCGGAACTGGAGATGGCGGCCGCTCCTGGAAACTTTTCGCCGGTGGAGGCCGCCCCTTCCGCCGCTCCCAGTTTCATCGACGGCATGCCGCCGCCGGTTACCTCTGCCGGCCCGCAATCGGAGTACCGGCCGTTGATCGCCGGCGGTCCGCAACCGGTGCCCGCCCCCGCTCCCCTCCTGGTGAGTAATCCCATCCCCGGGACCGAGGCGGACCTGATCGGCGCTCCGGTTTCGGTCTACCAGGAGTATTTCCCGGCGTCAAACCCGGCGCCCATTCCGGATTTCGGTGCGGCGTCGAACTATCCGCCCGCTTCGTATTATCCGCCCGTCGCCGCCACGCCGGTGGCCCAGCCGTCACCGCCCTCCTTGGGGTCACCGTTGTGGAACACCCCGGACAGCGATCTGGTGGGTCCGGCGCCGCGCCCGAACACCTACGTATCGCCGCCCATACCCGAATTCGGCGGTGCCGCCTTCGATCCCTATCCCGCCCCGAGCGCGCCGCCC
>JAJBSZ010000345.1 GCA_020861125.1 Planctomycetota bacterium
ACCATCGACCGCGTCCTGCCCTATTACCGCGAGGTGATCCTCCGGGATATGGCCAACGGCAAACGGGTGCTCGTCGTCTCCCACGGCAACGCCCTGCGGGCGCTGGTCAAGTATCTGGACAACCTTTCCGATGAGGCCATCGTCGACGTCAACATACCCACCGGCGTGCCACTGGTGTACGAATTGGACGGGAAGGGAACCGTCATCGACAAGCGCTACCTCGGGGACGGGGAGGAGATCGCCCGGCGGGTGGCCGGCGCCGCCACCGTCCACCGCTAGACGTTCGTCCGAGACGAAAATCCGGTTCCAGCAAAGTGAACCATGGTGGTGTAGCCGAGGCAACAAACCACCGATCCGCCCGGTACGCTCGGATGTCCCGAGCGCATAGTCAAAATGGAGATCGTGGTTATATACACAGTCAATTTCCTCACCGTACTGTAGTTTGCAGAAGGTGATACCCACATGTCATAATTAACTGTATACTAGGTCATCGAACCGCTGATGCCGACGCTCCCGTCCCACCAGGGATTCCGGGAGTGGGCTATGAGTTCGGCCAGTCGCGCCACCCCGTCGATGGCCGCATGCAGGTGCCGGGTATAGGCCGGGTCCGTGAACGAATGCGGCTCGAAGGGTCCAAAATAGGTGAAGAGCGACGGACAGGCCGCATACACCTGATTATGAACGCAGGCCAGGGAAATTGGCGCCCGCAAGCGGGTCTGCGCGGTGACCAGGGCGGTCATGACGGAGGGAGAAAACAGTGCCCGGGCTTCGGTTGCGTCCGACGCGAGAACGGTGAACCGTCTCCGGAATTTCGGTTGGGCCATGGGAACCTGCTCCAGACCGGACGGGATGGCCGCCGCCAAAAACGTCCGGCCGAGCCAGCCGTTCCGCGCCTCCTCGCTCCCTGGCACCACCACCATCCTGCCGGCAAAATTCCACGGCAGATCCGCCCGAAAAAACCAGCCGACAAAGGCCCGCGATTCCTCCCGGTACGTGCGCCCCCGCCGGTACGTCACCGTTTCATGCAATCCCAACAACTGGCAAAACGCCAGCGTGCAGCCGTCGATCTCGCCGGAGAAACACGCATCACAGGTATATTTATTGACGGCAGGGAGGAGACCGCTCTCCATGATCGACCCAAGGGAAAAAACGGTTTTAGGCGCCTGGCGCAGGGTGGGCCGGCAATAGGCGGCAAGAGGGGCAAGGACCTCTTGCGAAAACCGCGTGCGGCGGGTGGCGGTGTCGAGGAGGCGGTGCTGGCAGGTCTCAGCCAACGCTCCGGCAGCCAACATGGGAATGAGGACGGCCGCAACCGACTCCTTGGCGGCAGGATGGCCGAAAGCCAGGCAGGTGACCAGGAGAAGGGCGGCCAGAGCGGCGCTGAAGAGGAGCATGGTCTCGGAGCCGCCGATACTCAACCCCCGCCATTCCAGTTGGGCGGCTGCAATGACGGCGAGGGTCAACACCACCGCTTCACCTGCCGCAATGACCGTGAGGCCGGGCGCACCCAGCAAAAAACAGGTCACACAGGCGGCCAGGACATGGAACGCCAGAAAGCAACCGAAAACGGCCGGAAGCCGGCGGAGCCGCTGACGTTCCAATTGCCGCAGCACCGGCAGGAGGTGGCGGCGGTAAAAGGTCCCGAAAGACGGCGGAGCGGCGGTGTCGCCGTGGTCCATTCTGTCTCCCGCCGGATGTCAGGGGGGACGGGTACCGCTCCTACGGTGCCGGCAAGGCCGGCACCGGCGTTCCACAACAAAGCCGCGGGGTCGGCATCATTCGCCGTATTCAATCAATTCGAATTCCGTTTGCCCGTTGGTGACTTTGCGAATCATGCCAAATACCGGGATTTCCGCCGACAGGACCCATTCCGACACTTCGTTTTCCAGATCGTCATCGTCATCGTATTCCTTGTTCACGTCGATGATGGTGGCGGTAAGGGTCTGGCCATGCACCACCTCTTCCCGGGTGCTGACGTCGACGGTTACCGCCGGGTCGCCGGACAGCTGGTGGACGTACTCGGGCTCCCCCGCCTCCCGGCTGATTTCCTTGGTTTCGATGACTTCACCGTCGAAAATGTTTTCGATCCGCACCGTGACCACCGCCTCCGGTCCCGTGCCATCACGTTCGATCACCGTCTGTTTCTGGATATAACCGTCGGGCAGCCGGTAGCTTGCCCATTCGCCAACCGTGGCGGTGGCGATGCGGCTCGGCAGGCGAATTTCCGCCGCCGCTGCCGCCGCGCCCACCACCACCAGAACCGCCGCTAATACCGCCAATCGTGCCGTATGCATTTTGGACCTTTCGGAAAAGGGGCGCGGTGGCGCGGCCGCCGGCCGGGCCACCGCGCCAAAACCTTGGGCGCGTCGTTACCGCTTGCCAAAACCAATGACAAACCCCCAGCCGTCGTTTTTGCCACCGTGACCACCCGGACCGGGCCGGTGCCCGGGACCAGGCCGGGGCGGCGGCGGACGGTGCGCCGGCGGACGGATGACGACCGGCGGCGGCGCAACGATCACCGACGGTGGCGGCGGCGCAACCACCACCGGCGGACCCGGACGAACTACCGTGGTAATATACGGGTCGAACAGGGTGCCCGTTCTGACCTTATCGCCGTCATTCACCACCCCGCGCAGTCCGGGACTGTTGGCGTATCCGAAGGGCTCCAGGGATAGGGTGGACGTCCGGCCCTCGCGGATCTTTACCTTTATTTTGTCCGAAGTGGACCCATAGAGGTCGTAGGTTCCCTTCTCCAGGGCGATGGTGACCGTCGTCCCGGATGGGATGAGGATGCCGCCGCCGCCGGAGCCGGCGCGGTAGAGGAACAGCCGTTCTTTGTGGTTCGCCGCCAGGGTGTAGGGCTGCCAGTCGCGGTTGGATATGGTCAGCCAGCCCTGTCTTCTCCCCAATGGCGGCGGCGAGCCGTGGTGGCGACCGAGGGGCGCCAGGGTGATTTCGGCGTGGACACGGCTGGCGGCCGGCGCCACACCCGTGCCGCAGGCCAGGGCCAGCAGGCAGCAGGCCGATAACAATGTCGCTTTCATGACACGTCTCCTTGAACCGGACACAACGGTAAAAACTGCTTTCTTCTAGTGTATCCAGCGGTACCCGAATATTACACCAGGAAATGATTAAAAAAGCCCGTCCAATTCCCCTTGCCGCACGGATTCCGCCCCTGCGAGCGTCCAGCGAACGCTAAAATGTTCGGCTGTGGCTTGACAAAGCAGGCAGTCGATAGTATAATTCGACATATGTAGAAATGTTAAAACGTAACCCAAGGACCCTCGTATGTTCGATACCCTCAGCATTGTCAAGGCTCTCGCGGACGAAAACCGCCTTCGGATACTCATGGCGCTCCGGGGAAAAGAACTGTGTGTCTGCACCTTGACCGAACTCCTCGATCTTTCCCCTTCGACCACCTCCCGCCACCTGTCCATTTTGAAACAGGCGCGGTTGATCGAAAGCGTCAAGGATGGGAAGTTTGTCTATTACCGGCTGGTAATGCCCGAATCGCCCAGCTATCCCCTGGCCGGTCCGGCACTGGCCTGGCTGGACGCCGCCCTGGCGGAAAGTTCCCAGGTCACCACCGACGCCGCCCTGTTGCGGGGCATCATCGAACGGGGCGAAGCCGGTCTCGATCAGCGGGCGGTCAACGCCAGCCATCAACTCTATCGCCATGTGCCCGGCATCCACGCCATTGGCGACTTTGGAGAAAAAACCCATGCCTGAAAATGCCGTGGCGGAACGCCCACAACCGAAAACAGATCTGGATGGCGATTTGCCACCTAACCGCACGGCAGGACTGGCTCCCGCTGCCGGGTGCGGTTCCGGTGAACACGGGGCCGGGTGCTGCCGGAGCGGCGGCCGCCCCCAGACCAACCATTCCCCCGGGCAGGAAAGCGAACACCACCACGAGCACGATGCGGGCGGCATCTCCTGGCGCTTCCAGATTCTCCTGCCGGGCATCCTGTTTTTCCTCGCGGTGGCGGGCCGGTACTGGGTCGGCGGCCGCGTCAGTCCGGCAGTAAGTACTGGTGTTCTCCTCCTATCGTACCTCCTCTGCGGCCTGCCCGTCCTGCGGCAGGCGTGGGATAAGATGCGGCATGGCGATCTGTTCAACGAATTTACCCTCATGGGTCTGGCCAGTCTGGTCGCCATCGGTCTCGGTGAAGTGGCCGAGGCGGTCGGGGTAATGCTGTTTTACTCCATCGGTGAAGCGGTGCAGGAACGGGCGTCGGGCCATTCCCGGCGTTCCATTCTCGCCCTCCTCGCCACCAAGCCGCAGACCGCCACCGTCATCCGCGACGGACGGCTGGAAGTAGTGCGGCCGGAAGAGGTGGCGGTCGGCACCACGGTCGTGGTTACCCCGGGCGAAAAGGTTCCACTGGACGGCATCGTGGTCGCCGGGTCATCGCTGCTGGACATGTCCTCCCTCACCGGCGAATCGCTGCCGGTGGCAGTGGAACCGGGCGAGGCCGTCTACAGCGGCGCTATCTGTCTCGACGGAGATATCCGCCTGCAAACCACCGCCGCCTACCGGGATTCCATGGTGGGCCGGATTTTGGCCATGGTCGAGAAGGCGGTGGCGAACAAATCCAAAACCGAACGGTTCATGTCGGTCTTCGCCCGGTATTATACTCCGGCGGTGACGGGCGCGGCGCTGTTGGTGGCGGTGGTGCCACCGCTGGTGTTGGCGGCACCCTGGTCGGTATGGGTGTACCGGGCCCTTGTCCTTCTGGTCATCTCCTGTCCCTGCGCCCTGCTGCTGTCCGTCCCCCTGGCCTTTTTTGCCGGCATCGGCAGCGCCTCCCGCCAGGGTATCCTGGTCAAGGGCGGTCAGGTGTTTGACGCCCTCGCCCGAGCCCGTCAGGTGATCTTCGACAAGACCGGCACCCTCACCGAAGGCAGCTTGTCCCTCAAGGAAATCCAGCCGGCCGCCGGGGTGGCGCCGGACGAGGTTCTGGCCCTGGCCGCCCGGGCCGAATCGCGCTCCACCCATCCGGTGGCCCAGGCAGTTGTCCGGGCCCATGGCGACACCGAGCGCCTCCATGTCGACCTGACCACCCGCAATTTGGCCGGCAAGGGGGTGATCGCCCACTCCGACAGCGGCACCACGGTGGTGGGGAATGCCACGCTTCTGGCGGAAGCGGGCGTCACCGTCCCGGCCGCAACCGGCTCCGACCTGGTGACCTATGTGGCCCACAACGGCAAATATCAGGGATGCCTCCTCTTTACCGACCGCCTGAAACCCGGCGCGGCCGAAGCCGTGGCCCGGCTGCGGCGCGTTGCCCGCCTTCAGGGAGTGTATCTGCTGACCGGGGACCGGCCGGAGGCGGCGGCCGCCGTGGCGACGGCGCTGGACCTCGACGGCTACCGAGCCGGCCTGCTGCCCGACGGCAAGGTAGCGGCCTTTGCCGAACTGTCACCGACGGGCGACGCCGTGTTCGTGGGGGACGGCATTAACGACGCCCCGGTTCTGGCGGCGGCCGGCGTCGGCGTCGCCATGGGCGCCCTGGGATCGGCGGCGGCGGTGGAGGCGGCGGATGCGGTGATCCTCGACGACGCGCCGGAAAAACTTCCCGCCCTCTTTGAAATCGCCCGACGCACCCGCCGCATTGCCGGCGAAAACATCGCCTTATCCCTGGTGGTCAAGGCCGTCATCATGGTGCTTGGCGTGCTCGGTTTAAGCGGCCTGTGGGGTGCGGTGTTCGCCGACGTCGGCGTCGCACTGGTGGCGGTGTGCAATTCCATGCGCCTGGTACGGCGGTGAGGCGGTAGCCCAGTAATACGTCGGCCAGTCCCTTTTGCACCGCCCCGCCCGGCTGCCACGGTGGTCAGTTCCCGGTTGGTCCCACTTCCGAATGGGGTCCTCCCCAGAATATTTATACCTCGTGCCATCAGAAAACAGCTCATCTCTCGTTCTTTCTCCGCTCCACCCAGAGAAAGAGGATACCGGCGTTCACGCACCAAGGAATCAGGCGATTCATCTCACCATTTTTTTCCGTTCCCGGCGTCACCGATCGGCGGGAAGCGAATGCGTACGTTGGCAAGGTAGGGGAAGACTGCCCTCCCCTTCGGCTTCCCGCACCGCCAAGGCCAACGCCTCGTCGCGGTCTTGAATGGTTCCTTCCAGCCGGGCGTCCTCAATCAGCCGCAGGAGACGTCCCACCTCCGGACCGGCTGGCACCCCCAGGGCCAGGATGTCCTTGCCCCGCACCAGCGGCTCCGGCGCCGGAGGCCGCGCCCGCTCCTCCCGCCACGCTTCCAGACCGAAAAACCAGTTGGCGAGCATGGCATGGGAGGCGACGCAGTCCATCCGGTGCAATTCCAGATGCAGCGGGAAGGACGGCTCCGCCAGCCAGCGCCGCAGTTTGCTCCGCCGCATTTTCCGCAGGGTGGCGAGGTGCATGTGCCGGCGGATGAGGTCGTGGGTCATGTCGATGATCTTCCGGGGCCGGCGGAGCCGTTCCAGGATCGCCGTCGCCATCTCGCCGCCGAGGCGGTCGTGGTCGTTAAAGCGGATGCGGTCGGCCATGGTTATCGTAGCTGGTTTGCCGATGTCATGCAGGAGCCCGCTCCACGACAGCGCCAGTACCTGACCCGCGGTCATGACCTGGCGGCAGTCATGGACCCCGGCGAGGTATTCCGCGCCGGTGAAGTTGCCCCGGCCCATGCCGGCCCTGCCACTGTCGGAGTCGGAATGGTCCAGCGCCCGCACGTCACCCCGGACCGCCTGGTCGTTCAGGTCGAGAATAATGCTGGTATGGGTCCAGACATCGCCCTCGGGATGGAAGTCGGGTGGCTGCGGCACGCCCGCCATGGCCGCAACCTCCGGCAGGACCATGCCGAGCAGACCGGTCGACTCGAGGATGGCAAACGCCCGCCGGGACTGACCGCCCGTGAGCATCCCCTCCAGTTCCGCCGCGATCCGCTCCGGCGAAACGGTGGTTACCAGACCGGCCAAATCCGCCATGGCCCGGGCCGTCGTCGGCTCGATGGCAAAACCGGTCCGGGCAGCAAACCGGGCGGCGCGGAGCAGGCGCAGGTGGTCCTCCCGAAAGCGCTCCGCCGGTTCTCCCACCGTGCGCAGCAAACGACGGGCGATGTCCTCCTGACCGCCCACGTAATCGATGACCCGCTCCGCATCCGGATCGTAGAACAGGGCGTTCATGGTGAAATCCCGCCGTCGGGCATCCTCCGCCGCCGAGGTAAATCGGACGGCGTCCGGACGCCGGCCATCGGCATAGCCGGCGTCGGCCCGGAAGGTGGCAACCTCGTAGCCGCTGCCATCCTCCCCGAGGACGATCATCACGCCGAAGGCTTTGCCCACGGGAACGGTTCGGGCAAACAGCGCCTCGATCTGGTCCGGTGTGGCGGCGGTGGCAATGTCGAAATCCTTTGGCCGTGCGCCCAGAAGGGCGTCCCGAACGCACCCGCCACAGAAAAACGCCACGAAACCGGCGCGGCGGAGACGGTGGATGATCGCCAGGGCGTCGTCGGGCGGTGTCAACAGTGGCGGCACGCGGTTTCCTTTCTTTTCCGTGGCATTCCACGATTATCCCATACCGTGGCGCCGGGAGGCCGGTTACCCCTCGAGCAACTGGTACAGAACCCGCTTGCCGCGCAGGGGGCGTTCCAGGGCGTGCTGGGCATAGTCGACAAGAAAACGGAGCCAGCGCCGGCGTTCGCTGGGGGTCAGGGCGGTTTCCAGGTTTTCGGCCGTTGCGTCGCGGCCACGCAGGGACGCCAGTGCCGCCGCCGATGCCGGTATGCCGTCCCGAGCCTGCGACCGGCAGCTGCGGCAGATGAGCCCGCCGTGGCCGCGGCTGAGATAGGCGGTCTTTTCCGGGTCCGGCACGGCGCCGCAGATCACACAACGGCGCAATTCCAGGCCGAAGCCGAGCCAGCCCAGCATATCCACGATCGCCAGCTTGAGAATGCGGCCCGCCAAAACCCGGCGGTCGCCGGCGGAGAACGTCGTGCCGGCGGCCAACCCCGCCCGGGCCGGCAGGTCGCCCAGTTCCGACAGCATGGCCAGGGCAGCGGCCAGAACGGCGAAGAGCTGCGGCTGCGGCTCGCCGGGCAGGGTCGCCTCGGCCGTCAGGTCGGCAAGAAAACCGGCGGCGGCGAATGCCGGCGGAAAAAAGCGCAGGCCGGCGTGCTCGTCGACGAACGCCGCCTCGGTCAGCAGGTCGAGACTGCCCGGCGGTCGCCGGTAGATGAGTGCCTCCTCCCTCTGGTAGAGGTCCAGATGGCCGAACAGCGGACTCTTCTCGCGCCGGGCGCCCTTGGCCAGAACGTCCAGCCGGCCCAGGTCTCGGCTCAGGAGGGTGGCGACGACGCTGCTCTCGCTGAAACGGCGGGTGCGGAGGACAATGATTTCAGTGCGTACCGGCGTCATGGCCATGGCTCCACCGGCGGCAGCGCGGCCAGGAATGGCTGCCAGTGGCTGGGCAGCGGCGCCTCGATCACCACCGGCTCCCGGCGGACCGGATGAGTAAATGCAACCCGGCGGGCATGGAGAAGGATCGCCCGGCCGCCGGCCACCGCCGTCGGTCGCGCCGGACGGCCGTTGGGTCCATAGCGAAAATCCCCCACCACCGGCAGACCGGCCCAGGCCAGCTGGCAGCGGATCTGGTGTTTGACGCCGGTTTCCAAATCCACCGCCAGGAGCGCCTGCCGGCCGTCCTCCCGAACCGCCAGGGTCTGGTAGGCGAGCCGCGCCGGTCTGGCGCCGGGGTCCCCCGCGGCGGCAACGCGCATCCCGCCGGAAGCGATGGGCGCCAGGTGGTCTTCCAGACGGCCCGTGGGGTCGGGGGCGGCCCGACAGGCCACCAGAGCCAGATACCGTTTTTCCACCTGCCGGTCCCGGAAGGCGGCCGCCATCCGGGAGGCCGCCTTGCTCGTCCGGGCCATGACCACCACGCCACTGGTCGGCCGGTCCAGCCGGTGGAGAAGGCCCAAGTACACCGCCCCCGGTTTGTGGCAGGTCCGCCGCAGGTAGTCCTTGGCCAACTCGTCGAGGGAAGGATCGCCCGAGGCGTCGGGCTGGCTTGGCAGTCCGGACGGCTTGTCGGCGGCCAGGAGGTGGTTGTCGCTATAGATAAATTCGGGCCGCGGCCCGGCTTCCCATGTTTCCACCGGTGGTGTTTTTCCTATACTGGGTGAGGCACCGTAGCGAGAAAGGCAGACATGGCCAGAAAAAAACCCAACCGTACCGGCGGCGGCAACCGATTCGCCAGCAACGGCGCCGCCCGGGGCGGACGCCGGCAGGAAGGTTCTTCCCGCGGCCACGACCGGAAAACGGACACGCGGGTCAATCGCATCACCCCCAACCGCCGGCACGGCTTCGCCGGCGGAGAGCGGCCCTACGACTACGCCCAGTACGAAGCCGAACCGGCGACCCCCGAATATATGTCCCGCCTGTTCGCGCGCCATTCCTTTGCGGTCACCCGGGAACAGCTCGACCGCTTTTGGATCTACTACGACTTGCTCCGCCGGCACAACGCCAGCCTGGACCTGACCCGCATTATGGGTATCGAAGCCACCGTCCTCAAGCACTTCGTCGACTCCGCGATCATTCTCCAATGGTTCACGCCGCAAGGGCCGGTTCTGGATATCGGTTCCGGACCGGGATTCCCCGGTCTGCCGCTGGCTATCATGCGGCCGGACTGTTCTTTCCTTCTGGCCGAAAGCCGGGGCAAACGGGTCGGTTTTCTCGAGGAGGTGGTGGCTGCTCTCAAGCTGGAGAACGTCGAAATCTATCCGCGTTCGGTACGGGAAGATTCGCCGCTCGGGGACGACAACGGCCGTCCGGTGGGCGATGTGGTCACCCGGGCGCTGGAGACCATACCGCCCACGCTGGAACGGGTGCGTCCGATCATCCGTCCTGGCGCCCGGGCCGTCTTCATGAAAGGACCCGGCTGCGACGAGGAGGTCGCCACCGCCAGGGATCTCTTCGCCGGCGCCTATGCTCTGGAAAACGACGTGCACTACCACCTGCCGGGGACGGACCAAGGGCGGCGGCTGGTCATTTTCAAAAAATTGCCGGTCTAGTATTACAGTTATAAATTGCCGCGACTCCGCGCCAGCGGCGTCAGAAGCCTTTCCCGCACAGTACTATTGCTCCATACCCGCCGGAGCAAAAATCTTGCTGCCGAGCCATTTTTCCTTGCTGGAAGCGGGTCGGGACTAAGTTATACCTGGAATACTCACGGCCGGCCGGTGGCGGTGAAACCGGCCGGCGGGTTACCACTTTGTTTTGAGTTTGGCCGCCAAAATCCTTATACTGGTGAGACGGCGGCGACGGATCCCCGCTACCCCTTCTTGCCGCCTCGGTGGAAGCGGAGGATGGGTGGAACCGTTCACCCGCGCGTGGGTGGCTGGGGATTGGGCGAAGATACGGCCGGCCGGCTGAGAGGAGATGGGATGCGCATTTCATTGGCCAAAAAGATCTATTTCATTCTTTTCGTGCCGGTGGTGGTGGCGGTGGCCATCGCCATCGCCAGCTTGTGGAGTTTCCAGCGGCTGACCGAAGCCCTCACCAACCTGGCCTTGCAATCCAAACGAACCGTCAACATGAGCGTCATCCACCGGATCGCCCTCGAGAGACGGTCCACCGCCGTCGCCATCATCGATGCGGTGGACGAAGCGTCGATGAAGGCCCTGATCGACGATGACTTTCGGCGTACCGAGGATGAAATGCGGGCAGAACTCCGGGCCTATCTCGACAACAACGTCAAGCCCGCCCCTCCGGTCCAGGTCCAGTTTGCCGAGGATCTGCGGAACCTGTGGCAACGGTATGTCACCGTCACCGACACCGTGGCGGAATTGGCGCTGGAAAATACCAATAACCGCGCCCTGCGGATCGGCAACGATCTGGTGCCGTTCTGGAACGACATGGACGCCGAATTCGAACTCCTGGCCGTCCACCTAACGGAAAAATGCCAGGACTTTACCGAATACACGCCGCTGTCCAGAACCCGCCGGGTGCACCTCATTCGCTTCCGGCGGGAACAGGCAAAATACGT
>JAJBSZ010000189.1:0-8650 GCA_020861125.1 Planctomycetota bacterium
GAATACATGTACGATACCATCGCCAACATGTACGACCTCAATTCCCGTATCCGCCGCCGCTTCATCAGTCACCACCGGGAGCGTATGGATCAAAGCCGGCAGGAGCATCTTGCCATTCTCGAATACCTTTCCCGCCGCGACGGCGACGGCGCCGGCGAAGCCATGCGGCAGCATATCGCCGTCGGCATGAAAGGCGCGCTCCAGCTTCCAACCGTGCCTTCCATTCTCGCCGACGGCCGCACCTGACCCGAAGCTTGGCGGCTGGTTGCCCGCGTTGCCACGGCTCGCGACCGCCCGGTCGCGGGGGCGGGGACGTGCAGGGTTTACAGTATCAAAAAGGAGTTACCCCATGGCCCAATCGGATTATGTCTTTGGCGATAAAATCACCGTTCCTGACGCTGCCATGCGCGACTGGCAGCAGGCGATCTACATGGCGGCGGGCATGAACGAACCAGACGCCTGGCGGGTCGCCGACCATCTCGTCACCTGCGATATGCGCGGCGTCTATTCCCACGGCATCATGCGGACCCCCATTTACGTGCGCCGTTTCGAGGAAAAAGGCACCAGCCCCACCGCCTAGCCGGAGGTCGTCCGCCAGAAAGGTGCCACCGCCCTGGTGGATGGCCATAACTGCATGGGCATGGTGGCTGCCGCCTACGCCACCGACAGGGCTATCGATCTGGCCCGCGATTACGGTTCCGCCACCGTCTCCGTCACCGGCAGCAACCATTTGGGAGCCTGTGCCTACTACTCGGAGATGGCGGCGAAAGCGGACATGATCGGTTTCTGCTGGACCATCAACTGTGGCAACATCATGGCCCCGTGGGGCGGCGTCGACCGCCAGCTCGGCAACAACCCCTTCGCCATCGGCGTCCCCTGCGCCACCCGGCCGCCGGTGGTACTGGACATGGCGACCAGCGTGGTGGCCCGCGGCAAGATCGTGATGGCGATGAAAACCGGCGCGGCCATTCCCGACACCTGGGCCCTCGATCGGGACGGCAACCCCACCACCGACGCCGAAGCCGGCTACTGGGGCACGGTGCGGCCGGTTGGTGATTACAAGGGCTACGGCCTGACCGTTATGAACGCCATCATTTCCGCCGTACTCAACGGCTCCAGCTTTGGCGACGATGTGAGCGACCTCTACGAGAAACCGTCGGTGGAACAGAATACCGGCCACCTGATCCAGGTGATCGATCCGGGTGCCATCGACGATGCCACGGCGTTCAAGCAGCGTATGGACGGGGTGGTCGACTACCTGAAGGGCGGCCGCCGGGCGGAGGGTGTCAGGGAGATCCTGGTGCCGGGCGAACCGGAGGCCGTGGCACGGAGCCGCGCCGAGGCGGAAGGCATCGCCTACCCGGTGGAAGTGGTCGAGGAAAACCGGGAACTGGCCCAACGCTACGGCGTCGCCTGTCCGTTTTAGACGGCGGCGGCAGTGCCAGGTTATCCCGTTCCGGCAATGAACGAGGCCAACTCCGGTGTGGTTGGTGCGGCAAAGACCTCCCGGGGATGGCCCTGTTCATGGACGCGACCGTGGTGCATGAAAACCAGCTGATCGCCCACCTCTCGGGCAAACCGCATTTCATGGGTCACCATCACCAGGGTCATGCCCTCCGCGGCCAGGGTCCGCACCACGTCCAGTACCTCGGACACCAGCTCCGGATCCAGAGCGGAGGTTATTTCATCGCACAGCAATACCTTCGGCCGCATGGCGAGGGAACGGGCGATGGCCACCCGCTGTTGCTGGCCGCCGGAGAGTTGGTCCGGGTAGGCGTCGAATTTCTCGGCCAATCCGACCTTGGCCAAAACCTGTTCCGCCAATGCCCTCGCCTCACGGCGAGGGATTTTTTGTACCTCGCGCGGGGCCAGCATGACGTTTTCGCCGGCGGTGAGATGGGGAAACAGGTTGTAATTCTGGAACACCATGCCGACCTTCTGACGCAGGGCCCGGAGGTCGCCGCGTCCGGTTATCTGATCGCCGTCGATCATCAGGAAACCGTGGTCGTAGGTCTCCAGCCCGTTCAGGATGCGGAGAAACGTGCTCTTGCCGGAACCGCTCCGGCCGATGATGGCGACGACGGTTCCCGCCGCGATATCAAGGGACACCCCGCGCAGCACCGCCAGGGAGCCGAAATTCTTGTGGATGCCGTCAGCGCGAATGAGGGGCACGCATGGTCCTTTCCAAACGCCCTGCCGCCACGGACAGCGGCAGACAGAGGATGAAATAGCCGCCCGCCACCAGCCCGTAGACAAGAAGCGGGCGAAAGGTCGCGTTGGCGATCATGTTTCCTGCCTTGGTTATCTCGGTGAAGCCGATGATCGACGTCACCGCCGTATTTTTCAACAGCTGTACCGCGAAGCCCACAGTCGGTGCCACGGCCAGGCGCAAGGCCTGCGGCAGGATCACAAACCGCAGGAGTTGCCATCGCCCGAGGGCAAGGCTCCACCCCGCTTCCCACTGGCCGCGCGGCAGCGATTCGACGCAGCCGCGCCAGATCTCCGCCAGGTGCGCCCCGGCGTACAGGGTCAGTACCACGGCGGCGGTGAGGCCGGGCGTGGTATTCAGGCCCAGATAAGCCAGGCCGAAGAAGAACAGCAATAACTGCATGAGGAGCGGCGTGCCGAGAAAGAATTCGATGAAGATTCGGGCCGGAAGAGAATACAGCCGGCTGCCGGCGATGCGCATAATGGTGACCACGAGGCCGAAACCACCGCCGCACACCAGGGCCAGAACTGCCATGGCCGCCGTCCAGCCGAGTCCCCGGCCCAATCCGCGCACCATATCCGCCAGGGTGAAAGTCAGCATGGCCGCCCCCGGGCCAGGAGCCGCCGGCCGGCGAACAGTAACCCGCGCCGGACCACCAGAGACAGGGCCAGGTAGACGAGGGTGGTAACCAGGTAGATCTCCAGCGCGCGGAAGGTCCTCGCTTGGAGAAGATCGGCCGCGGAGGAAAGTTCCGGCACCGCAATCTGTGAACATACCGACGTTCCCAGCATGACGATGGTAATCTGGCTCACCATGGCCGGCCAGACGCTGGAGAGCGCCGGCCGGAGCTGGACCAGACGGAAAACCTGCCAGCGGCTCATCCCCAACGCCGCTCCGGCTTCACCCAACCCCCGCGGCAGCGATTCCAGTCCGGCGCGGAGAATTTCGGTGGAGTAGGCGCCCAGATTCAATGTGATGGGCAGGAGCGCGGCCTGCCAGCCTGACAGCCGCAGGCCGAGGGACGGCAGGCCAAAAAACACGAAATACAACTGCACCAGAAACGGCGTGTTGCGGATGCATTCGACATAGCCGGCCACCACCCGCTGCCACAAGGGGGTCCGCCACCACCGCGCCACCGCACCGGCGATACCCAGCATCAGGCCGCAGACGGAACCGGCCGCGGTGAGGATCAGGGTGGTGCCGATGCCGCGGCAAAACACCGCCGCATTGTCGAACACCGGCGTAAAGGAAAAGGAATACTCCATGAGGTTTCCTCGAGAACACTGGTCCCGGCGCTAACCCGCCACGCCGGGAACCGAAAGGAGGTCGTCGTCCGGCTACCGCTAGAGATCGGCCGGCAACGGGACGTGCAGCCATTTTTCCGACAGGGCTGCCAGGCGTCCGTCGCGCTTGGCCGCGGCGATGACGGAATTCACCGCTTCAGTGAGGTCGGGCTGATTTTTGGCGATGCCCACGTAGCAGGGGGAATTTTTCAGGATAAACTGCAGGTCCATCGCCTTGTCGGGGTTTTGGGCATTGACCGATCCGGCCACGACATTGCCGACCGCCAGGAACCGCACCTGTCCCGTCAGGTAGGCCGACACCGCCACGCTGACATCATCAAACCGTCGAACGTCGACGGCGGAGGATACCAGAGCGGTCAATTCCAAATCTTCCACCGATCCCCGGGTCACGGCCACCGACGCGCCGTCGAGACCCTCCGGACCCGCCACCGCTGTTCCGGCCGGCCCGAACACGCCGCAATAAAACGGCGCGTAGGCATCACTGAAATCGATAACCTCTTCTCGTTCCGGGTTCTTGCCCAGGGAGGAGATTATCAGGTCGACCTTGCCGGAAGTGAGATACGGCACCCGGTTGGTGCTGGTGACGGGAATGATCTCCACCGCCACACCAAGGTCCTGGGCGATGATCGTCGCCATGTCGATGTCATAGCCGACGGGCCGCATGTCGGTACCGACATAGCCGAAGGGCGGCGATCCCTGGGGAACGGCGACGCGAATCTTCTTGGCCTGTTTCACGGCGGCCAGCCCGCCGTCCGCCGCCTGAAGGGCGAACAGCGAAAGGATTATGAAGAGACCGCAGACGGTTCCGGCCAGACACCGGCGCGAGGGTACCATGAGAAACCTCCTTTTCTCCGACAGAACATCGTCCCGGCCCACTACCGGGCGCTGTCCCGGGTCAATGCAAGGGGATGACCAGATGGTGCCGGAGAAAGGATAAGTTGTGGATAACCTACCAACGTGGCTCGAGTTGTGAGGTGATTTTATTGTCGGTCAGTTCTTTTTCGGGCGTCCTGCGGTACAATTTTGTCGGTGGAGGGACACGTTTGTGGCTCCCCCCCCCGGCGACGGGCAGGGTTACGTCAATTGGGTTTGGTACAGGGAGGCGTAGATTTTACCGCGGGCCATGAGGTCACGGTGGGTGCCGGATTCGACGATCTCCCCGTCCCGGAGCACGACAATGCGGTCCGCGTTCATCACGGTGGACAGCCGGTGGGCGATGATCAGCACCGTCTTGTTGACCATGAGGTTTTCGATGGCCTGCTGCACCACCGCCTCCGACTTGGTGTCGAGGGCCGAGGTGGCTTCGTCCAGAATAACGATGGGCGCGTCCTTGATGAAGGCGCGGGCGATGGCCAGCCGTTGCTTCTGGCCGCCGGACAGCAGGGTGCCGCGCTCGCCAACCTGGGTGTCCAGGCCGTCCGCCAGGGATTCGACAAACTCGTCGAGGCAGGCGGCTTTGACCGCCTTGGCGATTTCCTCGTCGCTGGCGTCCCGTTTGCCAAGGAGGATGTTCTCGCGGATGGTGCCGCCAAACAGGAAATTGTCCTGGAACACGATGGCGATACAGTCGCGGAGGGACGTGAGATCCAGGGCCCGGATGTCGACGCCGTCGATGGTAATGGACCCGGCGTCCACGTCGTAAAACCGGGGCAGCAGCGTGGCAAGGGTGGTTTTGCCGCCGCCGGAGGGCCCGACAAAGGCGATGGATTCCCCCACCGGGATCTCCAGGGTGATGTTCCGGAGGACCGGCCGGCCGGGCTCGTAGGCAAAATCCACGTTTTGGTAGTGTATACCCTGGCTCAGGCCGGAAATGGTCCGCGCTCCCGCCGGGCTGACGATGGTCGGTTTTCGGTCCAGGACTTCCATGATGCGCTGGATGGCGAGGGTACAGCTCTGGACGGTGGAAAAATTATTGCCGATCTTTTTGAGGGGCGTATACAGGGCCAACAGGGCGGTGATAAACGCGACAAAGTCGCCGATGGTAATGCGGCCGGAGACGATCAGATAGCCCTGCAGGCCAACGCAGGCGGCGATGCCGACGGAAGTGGCAAAGTGCATGACCAGCGAAAGCATGCTGGTGCGTTGGGCCATCTTGACGTTCAGGCGGAAAAGGGTGGACAGGGTGCGCCGCAACCGCTCGCGGCAAAAGGAATACAGGTTATAGGAAGCGATGACCCGGTTCCCCATCACCACTTCGTTGTAGTTGGTCGTCACCAGGGCGCCCGAGGCCGCCATATCCTTGAGGTAGGACTTGACCCGTTTCCGCACCCGGTTGAGCGGGATAACGGTGAGCATAAGGGCGCACATCGCCACCAGCGCCAGGATCCAGGAAATATAGAACAGCAGGCCCACCAGAAACACGGAGGTGACCACCCGGGTGATCAGGGTTTTGGCATTACTCAATAACCCTTCGGTGGCGGCGTCGGCATCAGAGCCGTAACGGAGAAGGATCTGACCGGAGGCGGTCTTGTCGAACACCGCCGGGTCGGCGTGCAGCAGGTGGTCGAAAAGGACGATTTTGACGTCGTTGCCGATGCGTTTGCCCGACCAGGTGATCAGATAATTGGCAGCGTAGCTGAACAGGCTCTGGACCAGGGCGAAAACGACAATAAGGAAGGGGAAAAACGCTATATCCCTGTCTCCCAGCCAGCGCAGGTCCAGGGTGCCCGATCCGATCAGACCGTCCATGTACAATTTCAGGAGGTAGGGAATCACCCCTTCCAGCATGCCGACGGCCACCGCCGCCAGCAACCCCAGGACAGCCCGGACCCAGTAGGGCCGGACAAAGCCGAAAAAGCGGCGGACATCCGGCAGCAGCGGTCGATCAACCATTGCCACGCCCTCCGGCCGCCACCGCCGCACCGGCGATGGCAGCCGATCGTTCGGTGTCGCCGGCCTTGCGCACCAGATTGCTCAGGCTGCGGATATCGCGCATGCTGAGGCCGGCAAACACGCTGTTGTCGAAAAGTCTGACCAGCCGCATCTTCCCCAACGCCTGGCAGATGGCCTGGAGGGCCGGCCCGTCGTCCGACCCGTCGTACTGGCGGCAGAGCGCCCGCAGGTCCGGATCGTGGCCGTTTCGTTCCAAAGACAGCAGGAACAGGAACAGGTCGCGGATTTTGAACTTCCCCAGGTGTTCCTCCGGAATGTCTTCCTCGAAGTCGATAAAATGCACCACCCCGTCCTTGACCGTCAAGTTTTTGATTTGCGACCCGCCGTGGGCAAAGCCGCTGTCGTGCAGCCGGCGCAGTTGCGCCAGGGCGCGGTGGATCAGGTCGCGGTCGGCCGGCCGTTCGCGCAGGACGATCTCCAGCGTCTGCCCGACGTCGGACATAACGAAATACTCTTCGTCGACGTGCAGCACCTCCGGCACCGGCAGGCCGTTGGCCGCCAGCCGGCGCAGCACCCCCGCTTCAAAACTGACGTTGTCCCCCGCCAGGCGGCGGGGCGGCAGGACCAGCAGGTTGTCCGTAAGGCGGTAGAGGATGGTTTGGGCCAGCCAGCCCACCGGGTTTTTGTTGCGGCGCCGTTTTTTGACATAGACCCGCTGGCCATTTATCTGATGGGCGGAGACCTGATGGCTGGCGTCGAGTATTTCCTGGGGCAACGTATACGGCATAGCGGCCAATTCACTATAAAGCCGGAGGCGGGCGGCCCGCTCCGGCATTTCTGACAGATAGTAAGGTACGGGTCCAGTATACCGTACCGCCGGCCGGTAACGCAAGGGCCCGGAGGAAATCCCGACCGCTCGGCGCCCGGGTTTCGCCTTGCCCGGCCAACCGGGAGCGGGTACCTTTTGCTAGGATACAGGGAGGAGATCGGAAGATGGGGATATTTGACAGCATCAAGGACAAGGCGTTTGGCCAGTTCATCGACGTCATCGAATGGGTGGATGCTACCCGGAACACCCTGGTGTGGAAATTTCCGCGTGGCGACAACGAGATCAAGAACGGCGCCCAGTTGATCGTCCGGGAAAGCCAGGCTGCGGTGTTCCTCCATGAAGGGGAGTTGGGGGACGTTTTCGGCCCGGGCCGGGTGGAGCTCACCACCAACAACATCCCCATTCTCAACACCCTGCGAAGCTGGCGCTACGGCTTCAATTCGCCCTTCAAGGCCGACGTCTATTTCGTCAATACCCGGCATTTCACCGACCAGAAATGGGGCACGGCCAATCCGATCATGATGCGGGACGCGGAATTCGGTCCCGTCCGACTCCGCGCTTTCGGCAACTACGCTTTCAGCGTCTCCGATCCCGGCAAGTTCATCAAGACCATGGCGGGAACGGCACCGCTCCTGGTGTCGGAAGACGTCTCCGGACAACTACGGAACATCCTGGTGTCCCGTTTCGCCGACGCCCTGGGCGAGGCCAAAATACCGGCCCTGGATCTCGCCGCCCACTACACCGAAATGGGCGATTTCCTCCGCAACCTGCTTTTTGACGATTTTGAGGAATACGGCATCACCCTGAACAAATTTCTTATCGAAAACATCAGTCTGCCGCCGGCGGTGGAGGAGGCGCTGGACAAGCGCACGCAGATGGGAGTGCTGGGCGACATGAACCGCTACACCCAGTTCCAGGCCGCCAATGCGCTGGGGGACGCCGCCAAAAATCCCGGTGCGGCCGGCAATATCATGGGAACCCTCGCCGGCATCAACCTGGGCGGCATCGTCGGCGGTAATCTCCAGGGCGCCGCCGCCGGGTCCACCACGCCCCCGGGCCCGCCGCCCCTGCCCGCTCCGACCGCTTGGTACGTGGGTATCGACGGCAAACAGGAAGGTCCGCTGGACGCCACCGCCCTGCAGGAAAGGGTCGCCGCCGGTACCGTGACCGGCGACACGCTGGTCTGGCGACAGGGTCTGGACGGCTGGCAGCGGGCGTCGGACCAGCCGGAGCTGTCGGGGCTTATTCCCGCAACGCCGCCACCCCTGCCGCCGTCGTAATCCGCCCCGCGCCAGTGTGGGTAATGGAATCCGGTGTTGTAAGGGAGGCGGTACGTGGACGCGCAAGAGGCTGAGGAAGAACTGCGAAGAGGCCGCACCACCGACGCCGCCGTGCCGCCTGGCGCCCGCCAGTTTCCTTGCGTAAACTGCGCCGGACCGCTTCTTTACATGCCGGGCACCACCCATCTCCGCTGCC
>JAJBSZ010000189.1:8660-10856 GCA_020861125.1 Planctomycetota bacterium
CCGCTGCCCGTACTGCGGTAACGAGAACGATATCCCGCTGGGGGAAGACGACGCCTACCTCAAGGCCAACGATTTCCTTGCCGCCCTCGCTGCCGAGAACGAGGCGCAGGCGGAGGCCACCGTGGCACCGGAGGCGGAGGCGGTGCACTGCGGCAACTGCGGCGCCGACACCACCGTCTCGCCCGATCGCACGGCGGACCGCTGCCCCTACTGCGCCAGTCCCCTGTCGAAGCAAAACGGGTATGCGTTCAAGCTCAACGTCCAGGCGGTGCTCCCCTTCGCCATCACCGCCGAACAGGCCCTTGCCATCTACCGCAAATGGCTCGCCAGCCGCTGGTTCGCGCCCAACGACTTCACCCGCCGCGCCACCCGCGGCGAAGCCATGAATGGCATCTATATGCCCTACTGGACCTACGACGCCGCCACCCGCACCTGGTACACCGGCCAGCGCGGCGACGCCTATTTCACCACCCGCATGGTGCGGGTCAACCGCAACGGCCGGTTCGTCAACGAACCGCAACAGGTGCGGCAAATACGGTGGCGGCCGGCCTCGGGCGAGGTCACGGTGGACTTCGACGACGTCCTGGTCCCGGCGTCACAGTCTCTGCCAAGCCATCTCCAGCACGGTCTCGAACCGTGGCAATTGCGAAACCTCAAACCCTTCCGCCAGGAATTCCTCTCCGGCTTCATCACAGAAACCTACCAAATTCCGCTTCGGGACGGTTTTGAGCACGCCAAAGGGCGCATGGAGCCGGAAATTGACGCCGCTATCCGCCGGGACATAGGCGGCGACGAACAGCGGATAACCTCCAAACGAAGCGAATATTCCGGCATCGCCTTCAAGCACATCCTCCTGCCGGTCTGGCTGTCGGCTTACCGGTATTCCGGCACCACCTACCGCTTCATGATCAACGCCCAGACGGGCGAGGTATCCGGCGACCGGCCCTGGAGCATCTGGAAAATCGCCGCCGCCGTTGTGGCCGGCCTGGCCCTGCTGGCTGCCGTGTGGTACGCCATGGGAGACGGCAACGGGGCCTTCCCCGTTTTTTACGATGGAATATCCGGCACCGGAATATCTCTCCCGTGATCAGTCGGCAAGGCCGATGTCCGCTCCCCTCCGTTCCGTCGTACTGTCTTATACCGTCTGTCTTCCGACCAAAACAACGTTCGATTCGGTCTGGTGGGCGCCGACCCGTCGACTCCCGGGCGTGCGGTGGTGCCGGGATCACCACCCACCCGGCGCGGACCACCCGCATTTTTTCTTTGAAATGGCTGGTGCAGACGCAATAATCCCAGTGGGCGTCCGCCGACCGCCGGTTGTCCTGGCTGGTCGTCGTTTTTATGCGGCTGTTTCACCTTGCCTGCGACAGTTTATGGGTGGCATTTCGCTAAGGGTGAGGATGAAGAAAGGAACCCAAACTATGCGCGGCTTGTCTTTATTCTTGCTGCTTTTGTTCCTGACGGTAACCGCCGCGACGCAGGCTTCCGCCGCCCAAGTGGTATCCTCGACCAGGAACGTTGGCGCCGTCATGGAGGCGCGCGGCTTTCGCATCGCGCCGGTAGCCAACGCCATGGTCGGCTATTCGCCCCGGGATCTGGCGCCGGTGCAGGCGTTCGAGATCGTCCGCCCTCAAGGGGAAAAAATCACCATCGGCCGCCTGTACACCTCCTGCGGCTGCGTGCAACTGGAATCCCCGAAGCGTACGTTCGAACGGGGCGAACGGGCGGTGCTGGAATTGCACAATGTCATTCCGACGCCTCCGGACGGGCAAAACTATGCCATTTATGTCCAGATCACCAGCCCCATCCGCGCCACCCTGCGGTACGACACCTTTGTCAAGTCGACCCAATTCGCTTCCACCCTTCCTCTCGATATGCCGGATCCGGAAATTGAAATTTTGGTCCGGAATTCGGATGACGAGGACCTGAACACCGCCGCCGGCGGTGTTCAGGAGGAGGACAAGGCCGCTGCCGCCCAGGCGGAAGCGAAACGGGCATTTGAATCCAACGTCGCCACGACCGCCCCGGTTTCAGACAAATACGCGCCCCTTCCCACCGACAAATACGCGGCCTTGAATTCTGCCGATGATTCCGCCGCCGCCGAAGCCGACCACCCCAGCGACCCTGCCGCCGCCTCGGTGAGCACCCTTGATGTGGCGGACGGAAATAGTGATCAGCAAACGGCCACGGACCACG
>JAJBSZ010000202.1 GCA_020861125.1 Planctomycetota bacterium
ATTCATCTGAACGGGTCCGGTGTCCCTGCCCCGCCGGCGCGCCATTGCCGCCCGACCTGAAATTTTCCAATCTTTCCTAATTGCGTATCAGGGCGAGAAACGCCTCGGCCTTTTCGAACTCCTCGGCCAGACCCGAGGTGAGCATGGGCAAGGTGTCTTTGGTGAGGGCCAGGGCCAGCGCCGCCGTTTTGGGCGGCCGGGGCGGTTCTTCGAAGTCGCCAGACTGGCCGTAGCGTTTCAGGCGGCAGAGGTATTTCGCCAGGGATATGACGGCGGCCATGGACCGGCTCTCGGCCGGGCACTGGTCGATGCGGTCCTGGAATTTGATCGGTACCTGCACCTCTTCCGACAGATTCCAGCGCTTGGCCAGCCAATAGCCGATGGAGGCGTAGGTGGTGGTGATGACCGCCTTTTCCGCCTCGCAGAAGGGCAATTTCTCCGCCTTGGCCTTGACGATGATGCGGGAGAAATCGTCATGGCAGTACTGCTCCAGAACCACCTTGCCGATACCGCCCAGCAGGCCGGCGATGAATCCGGTATCCGGGTGCAAACCGGCGCAGCCCGAGGCCGGGTCTTCCGCCAGGCGCATGAGGATGAACCGGCTGATGGTGGCCACCCCGAGGGAGTTGGCCCAGAATTCGTAGTAGCTGAAATTCTCGTCGTCCCCGTCGAACATGCCGATGATGCTGGCGGAGAGCACGATGGACTTCACCGTCTTGAAGCCGAGGATGGCGATGGCCTGCGGCACCGAATTGACCCGGGTAGGGATGGCGTAGAAGGCCGAATTTACCAGCTTCAGCATTTTGGCCACCAGGGTCTGGTCCCGACCCATGATGTTGTTGATGTCGCGCACCGAGGATTCGGGGTCGTCGAGTTTGGCCATGAGGGTGGAAATGACCTGCGGCAGGGTCGGCAGGTCGACGATGCTTTTCACCAGTATTTCGGTGTTCGAGGACATGCGCGGATCCACCATCGGGGCTCACGGGCATTGCAGGCGGCCTCCGCCCGGGCGGAGGCCGTTACCCTTTGCGTTCTTCTTCGTCCAGAATGCGAATCATCGTCTTCAGCGCCTGGGTTTCGATCTGCCGCACCCGCTCCCGGGTGATGGGCGGCGAGAAGGTGTCGCCGATGGCGTCGAAGGTGAGCGGTTCGTCGCGACCGATGCCGTAGCGCATCCGTACCACCACCTCCTCCCGCGGTTCCAGACAGGACAGGAGGACCTCGAGCTTCAATTCTTCGTTGCTGGAATGCCCGCTGGCCGGTCCCGAGTCGTATTGCTTGCCGGCCTGGGCCAGAATCTCGTCCAGATCGTCCTCTTCTTCCCGGCCGCGGCCCATGGTGCTGAAGGACGAGGAATGGGAGGCGCCGATGGCTTTCTGCACCGCCCCGGCCCGTTCTTCGTTCAGGGCCATTTCCGTGGCGATCTCCTCGGGGGTGGCCGCCCGCTGCAGCTCCTGCGCCAGTTCGGACGACACCCGTTTCCAGCGGCTCACCATCTCCGCCATGTAGGTCGGCACCCTGACATTCTTGACCTTGGAGGACAGGGCGCGGCGGATGGTTTGTTTGATCCACCACGACGCGTAGGTGGAAAAACGCCGCCCGCTGTCCGGGTTGTAGCGCTCGACCGCCTTGAGGAGGCCGAGGTTCCCTTCGGCGATGACGTCAAGAAGCATAAGCCCGCAGTTGGCGTAACTTTTGGCGATGGACACCACCAGCCGGAGGTTGCACTGGATCATCTCTTCCCGCGCCCGGCTGTCGCCGGCGAGAATGCGCCGCGACAACGCCACCTCCTCTTCCTCGGTGAGCAGCCGATAGCGTCCGATTTCCTGAAGATATTGTTCAATGTCGCCGTCACTCATCGGGAGGGATCCTTGCGGCCCATTGTGAAGGACAGCCACCTTGGCCCTACCGGCCTTGCGGCCGCCGGGCGGGCGGCATGACACGGCGCTCAAGGCGGATCGTCACCATAGTACGCTTTCGCCACCATTCCACAACAAAAATCCGGCCGGTACAAACCGCCCGCGCCAGCGAGCATTACCCCGTACCACGGCTCTTGTTCAAGAAGGTATGATCCGAAAAGGCGGCCGCCTTGCGCCGTCCCGGCCAGCGGCGGGCGGCGCTGCCCTGGCAATCTCCTGCCTCTTTTTGGCGGTTGGTTTCTTCTCCCGCCGGGTGTCCATTCCATGCTGCCTTAGCACCGCCGTCCTGAGGGAAGGAACTCGGGCACCGCACCATCGACCAGTGGCTGGCGTCCACCGAACCGGGGAGATAAATACGTCACGATGGCAGGCGGTTGACCGGCTGCGGGCCCGCTTGCGTTCCGGCCGCCGATTGCATAGACTATCCAGCACACGACCCGGGAAAACCGGACGCCGGCCGGCCACCGGCCGCCCGGCGGCAAGGCGGAGGAAGGCGGCATGCGGGTGACATCCAGAATCTTCCTCCCGCCGGTGCTGGCGGCCCTGGCCGTGCTGTCGGCGGCAGTGGGGGCGGTGGACGTGGTGGTACCCGGCGCTGGCGGCGGCGATGCCGCGGCGGTGGACGTCGTGGCCGGCTCCAGCCAGTCGGCGTTTCCGTATTATTACCAGGCTGGACTGCCCAGTGAGGCGGATCTGGTGCGGCTGGACGACCCGCCGGCAGACGCCGGCCCCCCGGCGCTCCAGCCGCGCGCCGCTGCCACGGACGCGGCGCCGGCAGCGTTTCCGGAGGTCTACGCCGATGCTCTGGCCCGGCAGCGGCGGGAGGTGGTGGAAACGGAGGTCAACCGGGCCCGGGCCGCCCTCACCCTGGGCCAGTCGTACTGCGAAGCCGGTGCGTTCGACAAGGCGACGGAGATCTTCCGGTCGATGCCCGAGTTCGGCGACAACCTCCGGGTGAACGCCCATCGCGCCGATGCCGCGGGCGCTCTCATCCTCGGCTGGGGCCGTTCCGGCGATCCGGATCGGGCCCGGGAAGTGTACGACGCCCTGCCCCGGCGCCTGCCGGGGAAGGACGCCCAGCTCGCCCGGGCGCGGGCCATCCTCAACCTCACCACCTTCTATGTGCTGGCCGACCGCTTCGCCGACGCCTACACAATCGTCATGGATATTGGCGATCTCGACAGCCGGCGGGAGGTGGCGGCGGAACTGTTCACGCTGCTCACCCGGATGATCCCGTATCTTGACAACGCCCTCGAGACGGACAAGGCGCGCACTATCTACAACCTTTTGCTGCGGCAGGTGGATTCGCCCGAGACGGCGGCGCTGTTGGCGGAAAATCTGCCGAGCCTGACCCGTTACTTTTTCCAAACGGCGCGGATCACCGATTCGCCCGTGCGGCGGGGGATGCAACTGCAGTTCCTCGGCTGGATTTTCGACTCCCTCGATCCTCTGGCGGTGTATCCGGAGGTGGCGCGGCTGCGGACGGCCCTGGCGGCCGATCTGGTCGACGCCCATACCGAGGACGGCGATACCGACCGGGCCCGGCAGTATTATGAGGTCATACGGCGCGCCGAGGAAACGCCGGCGCCGGCGGAATAACGGGAGAGTACCATGGCCAAGCACCAGCGGATCTGCGTCATCGGCCTGGGCCAGTTTGGCCGGCATCTGGCGCTGGAACTGGCCAAGGACTGCGAAGTCCTGGCCATCGACAAGAACCAGTCGGTGATCAACGAAGTGGGGGACGAGGTCCAGCGGGCCTACTGCCTGGACAGCCGGGATTTCGCCAGCCTCTCCACCGTGGTGGGAGACGACTTCGACGACGCTGTCGTCTGCATGTCGGAAAACATGGAGGCCTCGATCCTCACCGTTCTCCACCTGCGGCGCCTGCGTCTGCCGCACATCCACGCCAAGGCCACCAGCCGGGACCACGCCGAGATCCTCAAGGCCATCGGCGCCGATTCCATCGTGTTTCCGGAACGGGAAACCGCCGCCCGCCTCGCCACCCAGCTGGTCAACCGCAACCTCCTGGACTTCATCCCGCTGTCGGAAAACTACATGGTCATGCAGGTCGCCCCGCCCGACTGGGTCAAGGGTAAGACCCTGATGCAGCTGGATCTGCGCAAGCGCTTCGACATCTTTGTCGTCGCCGTCAAGGAACACACCCCCGAACGCACCGCCTTCCTGCCCGGCCCGGACTTCGTGGTCAAGGACTCGGACGACCTCCTGGTGATCGGCAAAAAGGAAAGTCTGGAGGCATTGGAAAAATCGGCCGACCCGTTCGCGGGCCGGTGACACGGAAAGGTCGTCCTTGAGGCTGTTCAAACCCCTGCGCCGGCGCGTCACCGTGTCCCCCGCCTACATGGTATTCATGTGGTTCGGCACCTCGGTCCTCATCGGATCGCTCCTCTTGTGGCTGCCGGTGGCCCAGCGCGGCGAAGCGGGCATCGATTTCGTCTCGGCCCTATTCACCGCCGTCTCCGCCGCCTGCGTCACCGGTTTGTCGGTGGTGAACGTCCACGACACCTTTTCCTTTTTTGGACAAGTGGTGATCTTCGTGCTGATGGAGCTGGGCGGCATGGGCATCATGACCTTCGCCAGCCTCGGCTTCCGGCTGTTTGGCCGCCGCCAGTCCATGACCCAGCAGGTGGCCACCGCCGACGCCCTGTACCAGAACGACGCCGCCAGCGAATTCAAACACACCTTCATGCGCATCCTCCGCCTCACCGTGAGCGTGCAGCTTATCGGAGCGCTGCTGATGGCCTGGTCCCTCATCCCGCGCCACTGGTATGTCGAGGAGGAGCGGTGGTTCCTGGTCTGGTCGGCCCTGTTCCATGCCTCGTCCGCCTTCTGCAACAGCGGCTTCACCCTGTACCGCGATGGTCTGCTGAGCCTCCGGAATAACGAGTTTTTCCTGGTGTTGATCCTGCTCCTGGTGACGCTGGGCGGTCTCGGCCATACGGTGCTTCTGGAACTCTACCGCCTGCCCGGTTCCCTCCGCCACCATGTGCGGAAACCCCGCTGGCTGTCCCTGCACACCCGAGTGGTGCTGATCATGACCGCGCTCCTCATCCTCGTGGGCATCGCCGGTTTCTGGCTGTTGGGGACGGCGCCGGGGGATCACTCCCTGTGGCAGGCGGTGTTCGAGACGGTCAGCGGCCGCACCGCCGGCTTCAGCATTTTCAGCCAGGCCGTGATGCCCCTGCCGTCCATAATTCTGATCCTTTTCCTCATGTTCGTGGGCGGTTCCCCCGGATCCTGCGCCGGTGGCATCAAGACCACCAGCCTGGCCATCTGGATCGCCCGCATCCAGGCCAACCTCCGGAACGACCCCACCGTCAACCTCTTCGGCTACACCATCGCGCCGGAATTGGTCAGCCGGGCCCGTATCCTGATGGCGGTGACGATGATCTGGAACGTGGCGGGTGTCTTCATCCTCTCGGTGGCCCATCCGGGCGAAAACCTGCAGACCCTCCTGTTCGAACAGATCTCCGCCTTCGGCACCGTGGGACTGTCCATGGACTTCACGCCCCACCTCACCACCTTCGCCCGGTTGTGGATCGTGGTGTCGATGTTCGTGGGCCGGCTGGGGCCGCTGTCCATCGCCCTGTGGGTGGTGCCGGCCTCGCGGGTCAAGATCAATCGTCCCATCGGGCGGGTCATGGTGGGGTGACCCCGCCTCCGGCCCGCCGCAGGATCCAGTCCGCCGCTTCCGGCAGGCCGTCGGCCACGTAATCCGGCGCCACCTCTCCCGCCGCTTCCACCGCCGCGCCATATCCCGTCCGCACCAGGACGGTGGCGGCGCCGATCGTCCGGCCGAACTTGATGTCGGCCCGGCTGTCGCCGACGACAAAGCACGGCTCGGTGACACTACCCGCCGCCGCCGCCCGCCCGGCCATCCCCGGCCGGGGCTTGCGGCAGGCGCAGTCCTCATCGGGCCGATGCGGACAGTGGTAGAGGGCGGCAAATTCCCCCGCCACCGGACCCAGGAGTTCCAGCATTCTCTGGTTGACCGCCCGGAGGTCGTCTTCCGTCAAGAACCCCCGCCCGATGCCAGACTGGTTGCTGACCAGGATCAGGGTGAAGCCGGCCCGCCGCAACCGTTCCAATCCCTGCCGCGCGCCGGGCAGCAGTTCCGTGACCGCCGCGTCTTTTTGATAGTGCTTGTTGACGATCACGGTGCCGTCGCGATCGAGGAACACCGTTCCCGCCCTCTGCCCGTTTGCCATAGCCATCCGGACCGTCGCCGGCCCGCCTCCTATCCGACCCAACCGTCCAATTTTCCTGCAGCCGCCCCCCGACCGGAGCCGATACCACTCTCGGGGATCGCACGGGCGGTCCCGCACCCGGACGGGCGTGGCGGACGCCGCGCACAGGACACCATCGCCATGAACCAGTTCCCCCCGACGGTCTCGTCGCCAGCCACCATTGCCGACCGCTATGGTGGCGACGCCTTTCGTTCGGGAGGAGTATGGGAACGCGGCCGCCCCCCGTCGCCGGCCGCGCAAGGCGCCGCCCCCGCCTGGCGCGCTGCCGGCCGCGCCGGCGCCGACTATGCCGAAAAGCGCCTGCTCCAGGCGGTAGCCACATATTCCCATCACGACACCCTGGCCCAGGGCTATGCCCGACTCCAGGACGCGTTGGCGGCATTGTCCCCGAACCGCCCCGACGGTGCAATCCCCTGGTCGGACGATGCCGCCGGCACGGTGGCCGTCCAGGCCGAGGCGTTCCGCCAGCTCCTTCCGGAGGTGGAAAAGGAGATCGCCGCCGTCGTCGACCGTATCGCCGACCACCTGGCCGCTGTCGAAAACGCCCGGCCGGAAGGACGCCGCCAGGCGATGCGCGACCTCGCCGTCTGGATCGATGCCGACGCGGCATTCGCCGACGGCCTGCCGGAACACCTCACCTGGCACGGCCGCGCTCTGACCGACGCCCAGGTGGCGGCTTTCGTTGCCGCCGGGGACGGCGGTCACCGGGACGAGGCTGGGAATGGCGCGGCCCACCACCCCGCCGGCGGCCGGCTGGCCGCGCTCCTGGAGCTGCGGGATCGCATCCTGCCTGCCTGGGTGGCGGCGGTGACGGAAGCGGCCGGCGCACCGGAACCGGACGGGCCGGCCGGCAGCGGCGACCATACGGCCGACCCTCTTCATGCCATCGCCGTACGCCTGGACGAAACCGCCGACCGCGTTAAGGCCGATCGCGACCTGGCCGGCGATATCCTGGAGCTGGCCGCCCGGGAGCGGGAAGCCTGGGCCGCCGAGGACGAACAGCGGGCCACCGGCCGGTTGCTGGGAACCCGCCGCGCCTTCACCACCGCGATCAAAACAGCCTCCTCCCTCGCCGCACTGTACCGTACCCTCGCCCGGGAAAGCTGAACCGGAGCCGCGCCGGCGCGACCGCCGCCTTGCGCCCACCGTCGCCGTGCCTATACTCTACCGGCAGGCGGCCACGGGGTTTAACCCGCCGGCGCCGCAGTACCCGGCGCTGGCACTTCTGCCCGCCGGTGGAATCATCGTTGCCCGGCTGAGGAGCGCCAGCATGTCCCTGGAAGAAATACGCGAAACCATCAACCGCCTGGACCGGGAGATCGTCCGGCTCATCGACGAACGGGCCCGGGCGGGACAGGCCGCCGGCGAATTGAAAAAGCGCCTGAACCTGCCGCTGCACAATCCCACCCGCGAGCGGGAAATCCTGGACCGTCTGGGCGACCTGTCGGACGGTTCCATGCCGCTGACCGGACTCCGAAACATCTACCGGGTGATCATGGCGGAAACCCTCGCTTCGGAGAAGGAAGACGCCGCCGCCGAAACCCCGGCCACGGGCAAGCGGGACTGCCGGGCCGAGATAATCGACAACCTGCCGGTGGCGCCGGGCTTCCGGCGGATACGGTTGCGGGTGCCGGAATTGGCCGGAGTTTTCGCGCCGGGGCAGTTTTTCCAACTGCGCCTGGATGCCGGCACCGGTGTGCCGTTTCTCCGCCGGCCGTTCGCGCCGTCGGATTACACCGCCGATGGCCTGGCCTTCGTCTATGCCGTGGTGGGAGACGGCACCGAGCGCCTGGCCCGGCTGCCGGCGGGCACCGAGGTTTCAGTTCTCGCCCCCCTCGGCACCGGCTACGATCTTCTGCCGTCCGGCCGCGCCCTGGTGATCGGCGGCGGCTGCGGCGGGCCCAGTCTTTGTCCCCTGGTCGATCTCCTCGGCCGCAGGGGGGTGGAAACCACCGTTATCCTCGGCGCCCGTACCGCCGACGCGCTGCTCGAAGCCGACCGCTTCGCTGCCCTGGCCCACCGGCTGGTGATCGCCACCGACGACGGCAGCCGGGGCTGCCCGGGCACCTGCGTCGACGCCTATCACCAGGAGGCAGGCGCGGCCGGCGGGAAGCCGGATCGGATCTACGCCTGCGGTCCCCTGCCCATGCTCCGGGCCGCGGCCGACCTCGCGGCCGCGCTCGGGGTGGAGTGCCAGGTTTCTTTGGAAGAACGCATGGCCTGCGGCTTTGGCGCCTGCATGGGCTGCGCCGTGCCGGTGCGCCAGCTTGACGCGCCGGACGGGTTTGTCTACCGTCGCGTATGTCAGGAAGGGCCGGTGTTCTCGGCCGACGATCTCGCTTGGGAAGCCATGGAGCAGCGGTAGCCGCCCGCCGACGCCGACGCCGGCGGGCGCACCGACGCGGTATTGCCGGCTGGGTTCCCACCATCTCGCACAACACAACCGGGACGTCCGACACGGACGTCCCGGTTTTCGGGGCGGTACGAAATTTCGGAACGCCTGTACGGAAGCCATGGCGGCCGGTCGCGGGCGCTCCCCGGTACGGCGGGGAAAGCCAGGGAACGGCGGCGGCGCGGTTCCAGGAAAGGCGTGACGGAATGCCGTACCGGTCTGGCGCACGGGTGGAACGGCGGTCAGGAGTTGGCCACCTTCCTCTCGCCGGCGGCGGCCCGGTCGGCCGCGAATTCGCCGCTGCGGATGCGCGCCAGCATGTCCCGGGCGCAGCGGGAGCAGAAGACCTCGGCGGTTTCGCCGCTGACCTCGCCCGGCCAGGGCAGACGGAACACGCCGTCGACCCGAATCCGTCGGCACTGCGAACACTGTACGATCATGGCACTGTCCCCCAGGAAGCGGCCCGACGCCGAGCCCGACGCCGGCGCGTTTGCCTGCCCGTGCGACCGATCGGCTGTACCCCACATTTTCCCGGCCCGCGGCCCTTCCTTTCGCACTTTCTTCTCTTGTTAACGGCAAATGCCGCGGCAATTTTTTCCCAAAACGGGGAAGACGATCCGGCGGCCGTGGATTTCCGAATGCGCGCGGCACCCTTAATGGTTTATATCCGTTATGGTTATAAAAATTTAGACAACCGCATTCGTAAAGTGGAACGCCCATTGCAAAAGGAATGGTGGGGGCCGCTTCGCGCGGCTGGGAAATTTCTGGGGAAATGCGGTTTGGAGTTCACAGTATGATTTACGGCATGTACCTCTCCACCATGGGGGCCATGGTGCAGTCACACCGTCACGCCACCATCAGTAACAACCTCGCCAATACCAACACCCACGGCTTCAAACCGGACTGGTCGGTGTTCACCGAGGTGCCGGTGGAAAACGAATACCATCCCAACCGCCGGTTTCTCTGGGACAAGATCCTGATGAACGTCGGCGGCGGCGTCTGGAACGACAGCACCGTCACCAACCTCACCGCCGGTCCCCTCGAGTACACCGGCAATCCCTTCGACATCGCCCTGCAGGACGAACCGCACTCGGGAACGCATTCCTTCTTCATGCTCCGCGATGAGAGTGACGGCGAGCTGTACTACTCCCGCGACGGCCATTTCGTTCCGGATCAGGACGGCATGCTCCGCAACATGGCGGGCGACCTGGTGCTGGATCCGGACGGACTGGCGGTCAACGTCAATGCCCCGGCCCGCAGCGTCATCACCGTGCGGGAGGACGGGGTCATCGTCGCCAATACCGAGGACGGCAATTTCATCCTGGGCCAGATCGGCGTGGCCCGCACCGCCGACCAGGCCGGCATGGTCAAGGTGGGGGACAACCGCTTTATCGCCCGCGAGGCGGAAATGGAAATCTGGCAAAACAACGTCATGGGGGGCTACCTGGAGCAATCGGCCACCAGTGCCATCCAGGAAATGACCGATATGATCGAAGCGGCGCGCATCTACGAAACCAACATGCGCTTCCTCACCATTCAGGACGAACAGCTCGGCAATGCCGTGCGCCGGATCGCCCAGCGCGCCACCTGATGCCGGTCCGGTCCGGCCGGCACGAGAAGTTTTTACGACGCGGCACCACCCGCCCAAATACAGGAGTACCCAACCATGATGATCCGTTCGCTCTGGAGCGGCGCCACCGGCATGAAGGCCATGCAGTTCCAAATTGACGCCATCGCCAACGATCTCACCAACGTCAATACCAACGGCTATAAAAAGAAGATCGTCAATTTCCAGGACCTCCTCTACCAGACCACCCGCGCCAGCGGCCTGCAGGGCGGCACCGACGGGGCGGTGAACCTGCCCGTTGGTATCCAGGTCGGTCTCGGCGTCCGGGTCTCCGGCACCACTCCGGTGATGACCCAAGGGTCGGTGGTGGAGACGGGCATCTGGTCCGACATGATGATCGAGGAAAGCCAGACCAACATGATCCGGAACTTCTTCCAGATCGATACCGGCAACGGCAACTACGCCTATACCCGCGACGGCAGCTTCCGCGTCGACGACGAAGGCCGGTTGATGACCGTGGACGGCTATTACCTCAGCCCATCCCCCGGCAACATCGCCAACAATGCCGTGTCGGCCCAGATCACCCCGGAAGGCCGGGTCATGCAGCTTCTGCCCGACACCACCGATTGGCAGGAGGTGGGCCGCATCCAGTTGTTCACCTTTGTCAATCCGGCCGGCCTCGAGCCGGTGGGCAACAACCG
>JAJBSZ010000264.1 GCA_020861125.1 Planctomycetota bacterium
GAAACGCCGCAGTTCGCCGCCCGCGGCGGCCGGGCCGACTTCGACTACGCCGACAACCGCATCAGCCTGGTGGACGCCCGCGACGGGCGCTGGCCGGAGGTGGAGTTCGGCCCCGACCGCGACCGGATTTCCGACGGCAGCCTGATCTTTTCCTTCATAGGCGACGGCGACGGCGGCCAGAGCCTGGACACCCTGCACGCTTTCGGCGGCAACGGTCAGGTTATCCTCCGCACCCGCCAGGCCGGCGACACCGGGCCCACCGTCCCCACCCGCATAACCTACCGCGGGGATATGCAGTACAGCCGGCCCCGCGGCCGGATCCGCTTTACCGACACGGTGCGGTTGGAGCGGGACGACCTCACCATCAACGCCGAAGCGCTGGAGGTGCATCTGGAAGCGGACGGCATTAGTGTGGAGCCGACCCAGGTGCGGCGCATCACCGCCGAGATCGACGTCACCATCGATGCGGGCGACCGCCAGGCCCATAACGTCTACCGGGCCGAATACGATCTCTACAGCGCCGAGGAGCAGGAGACGGCCGGCGTCGACACCCTGCGTCTGTTCGGCCCGCCCCAGCGCACCACCATTCTGCCGCAGATCCGTGACAGCCGCGGCAGCCGCATTGAGGCGCAGGAGATCCACATGCAGCGGCTGAAGACGGCGCCGGGGCAAAAGGACCGGCACCTCCTGGTGGCCCGGGGCGCCGGCACCGTCTGCGACTTTTTCACCGACGCCGGCAACGACGACCGGCCGCGCCTGGTATCCATCAAGTGTGAAAACGGCCTGGAGTACAACGAAGTGGCGGAGCGGGCCCATTTCGAGGGCAAGGTGCTGGCCACCTCCGACGCGCCCGAGGACTCCTATGTTCTTACCAGCGACCGGCTGATTATCAATTTCAAGGAAGGTCCGGATCCGGAGAACCCGGCGGACGATCGGCTGTTCATCCGCCGCATCACCGCCGACGGGAGCGCTCGGCTGGAGCAGGACCACCGCGTCTGCGAGGCGGTGAAGATCATCCGCGATTTTCCCACCCTGGATGAAAAGGGCGGCGACATTTATCTTCAGGGTGTGCCGGCGGAGGACAGCCGGCCGGCCCAGATGGCGGTGTATCGGGAGCAGAACGGCCCGCAGATGGGCGCGATGTTCGCCGCCGTGCTGATCAAATCTTCCGCCACCGGCGACCGCATCGAGGCCAACGGCCCCGGCCAGTTGTCCATGCCAGACGACATTCCCGGCCAGCGGTCGGAGATCCATTTCCAGAATTACGCTTCCTACGAGTCCTTTGCCACCACCGATGCCAGCCAGGCCATTTTCCGGGGCGGTGTTGTGTTGCGGCAGGAATCCCGGGGCACGGTCATTACTTCGGACGAGCTTTTCGCCAGCTTTCTTCAGGACGACGACATAACTCCCGCGCCGGCGGGTGAGGAGATCGTTATCGAGCGCATCGGTCGGCTGCGCCGGGCGGATTTCAAGGGGGCGGTCCGGGTCGAGGCGCTGGTGCCGAACCGGGGCCGGCGGCTGGCCATCGGCGATCGCGGCACGGTGGAATTCGAATCAACCGGCAACATCATCCGGATGACGGCCGAACGCGATTCCGCCAGCCGGGGCATGGTGCTGGTGCAGGATCACGACGGCCTGACCCTGCATTCACCGGCGGTGGAGATGCGGGAGGGCCAGGGGTATACCCGGGCGGACGGTCCGGGTGAGCTGCACATTCCGGGGGATCGGGCGGGGGAAGGCGCCGGGGCCGTACCGACGGCGGTGTGGTTCGGCGAGCGCGGTTCCATGGTGTATAATGAGCTGGCCCTGAACATCCGGGTCACCGACAGCGTGCGCATCGTCCAGCCCGGCCTCGGCGGCAATTGGCGGTCGCCCAGTCTCGACGGCAGTTGCGATCGGCTGGAAATCAGTTTGATGGAACCGCCCACCGCCGGTTTGACCGGCGATGCCGCCCTGTCGCGGGTGCGGAAGATGGACGCTTCCGGCAATGTCATCATCCGCGTCTACGCCGATCCGCCGCCGGAAAATCCGCAGATCGACTGGCTGAGTCGACCCGGCACCACCTTTTTCTGCCGGGGGGATCACGGCGAGTTTTACGTCCAGGAGAGCCGGCTGGAGATGTCCGGTTCGCCCGGCCGCCAGCCGCAGCTGCTCTTAAACGTGGTGGATTCCGGCCGGCCTCCGCATCGCCAGCGCATGCAGGCGGATCGGTTCATTCTCGATCCCCGCACCCGGCGCTGGTCGGCCCACGGCCAGCAGGACAGTTCCACCATCCGCGAAGGCGAGGCATTCGAATTTCGCGATTGAAAATGGGCCTGGTCGGGAAGGGGACACCAGCCGTTCCTTTCCGGCTTTCAGGCCAGTGAATGGATGAGGGCATGAACGAGGAGCGCCGCGCCGGCGATACCAGGATCCATACCGCCGCCAGGCTGGTGGCAGAGGGGCGGTCCGACTCCGCCATCGATCTCTTGTTCGACGCCTGGTCGGCCGAGCCGGACAATCTGGATCTGGCCGTGGCTTATGCGTCGCTCCTGGCCGGCTGTACCGGCCGAGAGGCGGAGGCGGAGGACCTGTTTTCCAGTTTGGCCGAGGACTGTCCCGAGGACCCCAGGGTTTGGAACAACTGGGGCTATCTCCTCCTCACCCGGGGCGAGGCCGAGCGAGCGGTGGCGAAGCTGGAGCGGGCGCTGGAGCTTTCGCCCGGCGACTTCGAGGTGATGGTGAATATGGGTATCGCCCTGGATCGGCTGGATCGTTCCGACGAGTCCATTGCCGTGTACCGTCGGGCGGTGGCGGCGGTGCCGGATTCGCCGGTGGTGCACAACAACCTGGGTGCCGCCCTGTGGCGGAGCGGCCGGCCGGATGAGGCGTTGGCCGCGTTTCGGGAGGCGCTCCGGATCAATCCTCGGGATGCCAGTGCCGCCAACAATATGGGTATCATCAAGATGTCGGCCGGCGAGTATGCCGAGGCCGAGGGGTTTTTCCGGCAGGCGCTGGAGATCGATTCCGACAGCAAGGCGGCCCGCCGCAATCTGGGCGCCGCTGTTCGCCAGCGCAAGCTGGCCGCCGGCGACCGGGACGGCAAGGAGAGATTATGCGACGAAAAACCGTCATCCTTGTTTTGACGGCGCTGTTTTTGTTGGCGACGGCCGAAGCCGGGATGCCTTTCCGCCGCAAGGGCGTGGCCCGGACCGGGTATTTTCCGGAAGAGGGTGATGTGCCGCATCTTGTCCGCACGAGTAAGGTCCTCACGTATAAGGGTGAGAAGTTCCAGGAGTTTTACGGGTCTCTCGGCAACCGCTACATACAATACGGGCTGCTCAACATGATGTCGGCCGAGTACACGTATGGCGGCCGGGAGGGGCGGATGACCATTGAGATGTCGACCATGGAGAATCCCGTGGCCGCTGCCGGGTTGTTTCATTATCACCGGGGCGATTTGTTGCAGGCCGAGGGCCAGATGGTGGACGTGGGGACGGAGGGGGTGTTGGACACTGGGCGCGGCGGCCGCAACCTCTATTTTTACCGCTCGAATTTGTTTGTTAAAATTGTCTATAGTGGCAAGGAGCCGGTGCCGGACATCACCGTCATCGGCAAGTTTATTGATTCGCAGATGCCGGCGGGCAAGGATGCGCGGCCGGAGGGGTTTTCCTACATCGAGGTCGACGGGGTGAACACGGGCACTATCGCGTTGACGCCTGGCTTTACCTTTAACATCTCTTTTTTACCGCCGGCGGTGTTTGCCAGTGCGCCAGGTGCTGGGAGTGTGGCGTCGGATTTATATATCATTACGCGTAATCTGGACCGTGACGCGGCTCAGTTGCATAAGGATTATACGGCGTATTTGAAGTTGTTTGCCGAGTATGTGGAGGAGTATCGGCGGGATGGGCAGGCGTATACCAAGGCGGTGGATCCGAATCAGGGGCGGGTGGTGTGTACGCAGTACCGGAACGCGTTTATTATTATGGCCCGACCGGATGGGTATGAGAAGGGTGAGGTGATGATCGATCGGGTTATGGCGAAGATTGACGAGTTGAGTCCGCCGGTGGATCGTCGGGGTGGGTTGTTTGGTCGGCGCAAGCGGGGCGGTCGCGATGGGGTCGCGGACAAAGCGGATGCGGCGGAAGAGTAGTTATTGAAGTTAGGGAACCGTAGGGAAAGAGTATATCTTCGCCCAATCCCGCGCGCCCCATTATCCCCGAGAGGGCAGCAGCCCCCACGCTAGTGGGTCGCGGGGTTTGGGGGCGCGATAAGCCCCCAAATCCTCAATCAATGCCGCGCGGAAAAAAAATTGCGTCCACCCTGCCTCTCACCTCGGTCAGGGTAAATACCGCGCGGCTTCCGCTTAGAGCAAAAGAGCGCAGCGATTTTTGCGTCCCCTGCCGGAGACCCTGCAGTCACGCGGTCATATACCCCCCATCGGTGAGGACGGAGCCTGGCTACCTTCCACCACCGCTCGCGCCTCCCGCGCACCCGAGAGGGCAGCAGCCCCCACGCTAGTGGGTCGCGGGGTTTGGGGGCGCGACTAGCCCCCAAATCATTAATCAATGCCGCGCGGGAAACAATTCGCGGCCACCTTGGCTCCACCGTCGGTAAGAGTAAGAAACCCGCGCGGCTTCCGCTTAGAGCAAAAGAGCGCAGCGATTTTTGCGTTAACACGGTGGTGGAAGGTACAAGCTTTTTCCCCCTCCCCGCTCGGGATGGCGCGGTGAGAAGGACCCGCAGGGTTTCCGCAAGGTGGACGCAAAATTCGCTGCGCTCTTTTGCTCTATGCGGAAGCCGCGCGGGTTTTTTACGTTGCCCAGCGCGATAGCCAGGGTTCTGCGATTTTTTTGCCCGCGCGGCATTAATTTAAGATTTGGGGGCTAGTCGCGTCCCCAAGCCCCCCGGGCCCACTAGCGTGGGGGCTTCCTAACCTCTCGGGTTGGCGGGAGGCGCGGGAGTATAAGAGGCTGCCTGCCACCACCGAGTCCTTACTTCACCAAATAACCGCCATCCACCGGGATGATGGCGCCACCCAAATAATCGCTGGCCTTCGACGCCAGGAAAATCGTAGTACCCTTCAAATCATCACCCGTCCCCCAACGCCCAGCCGGAATCCGCTCCAAAATTTGCTTGCCCCGCACCGGATCCCGCGCCAACGCATCACACATGTCCGTATGCATATACCCCGGCGCAATCGCATTCACATTGATCCCACGACCCAACCAATCATTGGACAACTCCCGCGTAAGCTGGCTGACTCCCGCCTTGGACGCAGTATACGCCGGCACCGTCTGCCCACCAAAATGCGCCACCATGGAACTGATGTTGATGATCTTCCCATACCCCTTGGGCAACATCACCCGCGCCGCCATCTGACACTGGATAAACACGGCGGTAAGATTCACCGCGAGAATGCGATCCCATTCCTCAAGCGGAAAATCCTCCGACACCGTCCGGTACTGCACCCCGGCCGCCGTCGCCAAAATATCCACATCGCCGCCCAACGCCGACAGACACTCGTCAAATGACCGAATCACCTCGTCCCGTATGGACAAATCCGCCCGCACCGCCGTGGCCGAAAACCCCCGAGACCGAAACCCCTCGGCCGTCGCCAACACCCCCTCCGACGACCCGATAAGCGCCACCTCACACCCGGCCTCCAACAACGCCTCCGCCATACTGTACCCCAAACCACGGGTGCCGCCGGTGACAATGGCCTTCTTGCCCGTGATGGTGAAAAGATCGTGCATAATGTTCTCCCCGTCTGAAACACGTAGCCGACGCGTACAACGACGTCGGACTACTTCTGATCGCCCGTAAACAGATCCACCATATTCTGTACCCCCGGCAAGGTCTTGGCCAGGTACTTGTATTCCGTGTCGAAATTCTGGACCAGCGAATGCTGGGTGTGGCCGATGAGGATGGTAAATACATACGCGGCATGACCGGGCGACGCCACCGTAGGATGGTAGCCGTTCGGAATGCAGAAGGTGTCGCCGCCCATAATCTTCCACACCCCGCCGCTGCCGTCCGGTCCATAATTGAACTGGGCGCCAAAACCATTCTCCGGATTGAAACGGTAATGGTACACCTCCTCGAAGCCGGTTTCATGCCAGGTCTCCGGCCCAGCGGGGATGTCCTCGCCGTGCTTGTGCGGCGGATAGCCGGACCAGCAGCCGGGCTCGGCGTAGAGCTCGCTGATCAGGATATTGCCGGTCCGGCCCTCGTCCTTGGCGCCCAGGATATGGTAGATGCAACGGCGGGAATGGGTCTCCAACGAACCCACCTCCACCGGCCGCACCTCCTCCGGCCGCACCCGGAACGGCGGATGCAGATCGGCACAGCGGCCGCCAGCCACGGCGATGACCGCCCCGTCCGGTCCGGCCACGGCCGTGACCCATTTCCCGGCGGTGGCGTACACCGAATCCGCCCGCGGGCTGTCCCAAACACTGGCCCGTCCGCCGACGCCGGCGAAGACGTGACCCGCCACCTCGATGTCGCAACTGCCCTCCTGCAAAACCCAGCAGGTTTCATAGCCGGGGACGACGGTGGCGAACCGCTCCCCCGCCGTTAGGCGCACCAGATTGAAATAGGTCCGGGGCAAGGTGGGGTCCCCGGGAGGGATGATCGGCTGGTTGTGGTTGTCGAATGCATGGATGAGACGTGCCATAGGGGAAACCTCCCGCGGTCGCCGCGACCGCTCAGATGAAAAACGTGCTGAACCAGGGAACGAGAACCACCAGGAAAAACACGGCGGAATAGCCGATGAAGAAGGGCATTTCCCCACGGGCGATGGCGCCCATCTTCAGCTTGGTGACGCTGGAGGCGGCGAAGAGGTTCACCGCCACCGGCGGCGTCATGGTGCCGATGACGTTGGAAATGCAGACGATCATGCCGAAATGCACGATGTTTATGCCCATGCTTTCCGCCACCGGCCACAGCACCGGCACCAGCAGGACACAGATGGCGATGCCTTCCAGGAAGGTGCCGAAGATCAACAGGATGATGGCGATGACAATACAGAACAGGAGGGGCGAGAGGTTCATGGCGATGATGGCATTGATCAGCGCCCGGGATATGCCCGACACTGTAAACAGCCACGAGAAAGCGGTGGAGGTGGCGATGATGAACAGGATCATGGCGCTGGACTTGGCCGAATTCAGGATGATGGGTATCGTCTTCTCGAGGGGAATTTCCCGATACAGGAACACGCCCACCAGAAACGCATACACCACCGACACCGCCGCCGATTCGGTCGGGGTCAGGTAGCCGGAATAAATCCCGCCCAGGATGATCACGGGCATGAGCAGTGCCGGAATCGCCTTGACGGTGGAGACGGCGAAGTCCCGCAGGCCGATCGGCTCCTGGTTTTTCGGCCACTGTTCCCGCACGGACAACACCAAACACAGCGCCACCAGGACGATCACGATCATGCTGCCGGCGACGATGCCGGCCGTGAACAGGTTGGAGATGGAGCAGTTGGTGATGGTGCCGTACACCACCATGATGATGCTGGGCGGAATGATCGGCCCGAGGCCGCCGGCCACCGCCAGGAGACCGGCGCTCCGCTCCTTCGGGTAGCCCAGCTTCACCACCTCCGGGTAGATGGTGGACCCGATGGCGATAACCGTGGCCGGCGCCGAGCCGGACAGGGCGGCAAAAAAGGCGCAGGCCAGGACCATGGCGTAGGCCATGCCGCCGCGCACCCGGCCGACAATGCTGTCGACGAACTTTACCAGCCGGCTGGAAATGCCGCCGGTGGTCATGAGGTTGCCGGCCAGCACGAAAAAGGGAATCGCCATGATGGCCGTGGCGTCCAGAGCGGTAAATATCCGCTGGGCCACCACCGCCAGGGGGTAATCGAGGAGATACAGGCAGATCATGGACGAGACGCCCAGGGACATGGCGATAGGCACGCCGAGGATAAGCAGGGCGGCCAGGGACCCGAAAAGGATGATGCCAATCTGCGCGGTTTCGCTCATGCGCTGTCTCCTTCGGGAATCGGTTCGGGATCAAGTAGGTGGTACAGCATAACCACGACCGAGGCCGCCTGCACCACGGTGATCAGGCCGAAGGTCAGCGGCAGGGCGAAATAGGGCACATACATGGGCAGCCCGAGACCGGGCGAAATCTGGGGGAATTTCCACTGTTTTTCCAGAAGTTCGAACGAAAAGTAAAACACCACGGCGGAAAACACCACGATCACCAGCCGGCCGAAAATATCCACGACCCGCCGTGGCACCCCCCGAAAGCGGTCGACCACGGCGGTGATGGCGATCTGGGTGCCGTCCCGGAGGCCGATCTCGGTGCCGAGCAGGGCCATGTAGACCATGCAGTACCGCGCCAGCTCCTCGAACCAGGAGATGCCGGCGCCGATGAAATTGCGGTTTACCACCTGCGCAAAGGCGGACAGAGTCATGACGATGAACGCCGTGGCGAGGATGAGGTTTTCGATTTTCTGCAGCACCCCGAGGGTTTTTCGCATAGGCTGTTCCCGGTTGCAGGACCGTCCGGAACCGCTCGGCGGAGGACCACGCGGACGGCAAAGTGGGCGGAAAGGGCTTCGGCCGGGGCGGCCCGCTAGCGGGCCGCCCGAACGGCACGGAGCATTCCGACAGTCAGTTCTTTTTGGCTTCTTCCACCACCTTGACCCATTCCTGATCCAACTGGGCGACCTGATCCGCCACGGCCGGCATCACCACCTCCCGCACCGCGTCGAGATCGATGTCATGGAATACCACACCGTGCTTTTCCGAGAGTTCCTTGACCGCTTCGGCATTGCCGTCCAGCAACAGCTGGCGCTGGTATTCCACGCCCTTTTTCACCCCTTCCATAAACGCCGGTCGGAGGTCGTCCGGGATGCGGTTCCAGGCCCGGTCGGACATGCCGATGGCGATGAACGTGTAGAGGTGGTTGGTCCAGGTAACATTCTTGATCACCTCGTAGTAGCGGTTGGTCAGCATGTTGGCGATGGCGTTTTCACAGCCGTCGATGGTGCCCTGCTGCAGGGCGGTGAACTGTTCGCTGGCCGCCATCGGGGTGGCGATGGCGCCGAGGGCGTTGAAGGTGGCGATCTGCATCTGGTTTTCCATGGTGCGGATCTTGAAACCCTTGAAATCATCAACAGTGGTGATCGGCTTGTTGGCGAAGGTGTTGCGGAAGCCGGACTCGAACCAGCCGATGATGTGGACGCCCTGACTCTGAGCCTTCGCGTTGACCAGTTCGCCAAGTTTCCCGTCGATCACCTTGTGCGCCTGTTCCACCGTGTCGAAGAGGAACGGCTGGTCCAGAACCTTCAGCTCGGGAATAAAGGAACTCAGCACCACATTCACCACCGAGCACATGTCGATGGAGCCGATCTGCGCCCCTTCGTACATGTCGCGCTCGTTGCCCAATTGGGCGCCGGCATACACCTCAATCTTGATTTTGCCGTCGGTGGCCTTCTCCACCTCTTCCGCCAGCCGCTTGCCGCCCATGGCGTACATGCTGCCTTCGGGATCGACGAAGCCGAATTTGAACACGATTTCGCCCGCATCCGCCATCCCTGCCGCGCCTACCAACACCAGCCCGCACACCAGCGCCCATGCCATCAACCGTGCCTTCATCTGTGCTCCTCCCAAGAGAGTCTACCGCAAACCCGGGGAACCCGCGCGCGCGGGCCGCCACGCCGTTTGCCGCTCATGCTAATCCTTTCAGGCCACCACCACCTCGATTCCCTGATCCCGCAACCCGGCCAGCCGCTCGGCCGACACCGTGCCGGTGGTGAAAACGCAGTCCACAGCATCGATGCGATCCACGTTCACCGCCCCCACCTGGCGCCACTTGCTGCCGTCCACCAGGAGAAATGATTTCTGGCTGCAGCGGAGGAGTTCGCGCTTGATCTCCGCCTCCTCCAGGTTGCCTTCGGTCAGCATGCCGGCGGGGTCGATGCCGGCACAGGACAGGAAAAGTTTTTTCGGTTGGAACAGGCGTAGATTGTCGGCCGCCATGGAGCCGTAGGTGGAACTGTTGGCAGGCATAACCACCCCGCCCAAACAGACGCAGGTCCACTCGCTCTCGGCCAGGGCCATGATGCCGGCGGCGACGTGCAGGGCGTTGGTGACGATGGTCAGCCGGCAATCCCGGGGAAGACATTCCAGAAGACACAGAGCGGTAGAGGAATTGTCGATGGCGATGACGTCTCCCGGCGCCACCCGCGCCGCCGCTTGACGGGCCAGGCGGACCTTTTCCCCGAAGTGTACCTGTTTGCGGGACAGAAGGGAAAGGAGAGGCCGACTTTGTTGCCCGCCCGTGGCGATAGCCCCGCCGTGGGTGCGTTTCAGCACCCCCTCCGCCTGCATTTCGTTGAGATCCCGGCGCACGGTTTCCGGGGAAATATCGAGGGACACGGCAAGCTGGGCCACATCCACCCGTTTCTGCCGGTCGAGCAACCGCCAGATGTGCTGTCGTCTCTCTTCCGCATACATAAACGGAACCTTCAGCCAAAAACCCGCGGGCCAACGGTGACGAGCGACGGGAACCGGGACGCCTTCCCGCAGGTCGTCAAAATCCCGACGGACCAACGGTTGTGAACCCGAACGGAGACCGGTAACCTGGTCCATAAGCCACCGGCTTCACGCTGTGGTGGTGGCGGCAACCCTGCGACCGTACCGTCCGCAGAGAATTCCGAAACGGCCTTCACGCTGATGGTGGCGGAAATCCAACAAATCGGAATGATACGGTCACGAACCCACCAATTTCACGCCCGGTCCTCCGGCAGTATACACCCG
>JAJBSZ010000216.1 GCA_020861125.1 Planctomycetota bacterium
GCTGGGGGAGGGTGACAGGGGCGAATTCTCCCTGGCGCGCCTGCCCGCCGCACCCGACGGCGCTGTCCTCCGTTCGGTCGAAGCGCGTGGCGGCGGCCTGTATTCGCTGCTGTGGGGCGACGGCACCCTTTCCCTTCTCAGGCTGAACGTGACTTTTCAGGCGGACGGGGCGGGCGGGTTGCGGACGGAGCCCGCGTTCCGGCATGTGTTTTCCGTCGCCGTGGAAATTCCTGACGACCTGCAGAGCGCCATGCTGCGCGGTGACGAAAAGGGTTACCGGGTGGTGGTGGTGGGACGCGACGGGACGGTGTCCGAACAGTCCCTTCGGCCCGGCAAGGGATTGTTGGCGCGGGGAACCGGGGTGGTATCGACGCGTACCATACTTCTGTCCCTCCCAGGACCACTCACCGTCACCGCCCTCAACAGCACCGGCAGCCGGTTGTATTTGGGCACCGGCACCGGCGAAATTATAAGCGTCGATTTTCCTGACGACCCGGAACGAGAGTTAACTTCCGGCGTGAGCCCGGTATTCCCGGATCATCGCCCGGTCACCGCGCTGTCCTTTCTCAACGGGGATTACGCGGTCGCGGTCGGCGACGATCAGGGCGGGGTGTCGGTGTGGTTTCCCCGCCGCGAACATGGCGAATTCCGGTTCCGCCGATCCGCCGCGTTCAGCGAGGAAGGCGGCGAGGTGCGTTGTATTCTCGCTTCCAACCGGGATCGCGGCTTTTTCTCTCTCGGTAGCGAAGGCGAGATGCGCTGGTTCTATTCCACCAACGGCCGCGAACTCCTGGATATTTTCCTGCCGCAGCCGGCGGCCATGGCCATGGCCATCAACGACCGGGCCGACGCCATGCTCACCATGCACGAGGACGGCAGCCTGGTGTTCCACCGCCTGAACAGCTCCCACCCAGAGGCAGGCTGGAGCGGATTTTTCCGTCGGCTCCTGTATGAGGGGTATGAGGAACCGGCCTACGTCTGGCAATCCACCGGCTCGGACGCGAGCGAACCGAAGTTATCGCTGGTGCCGTTGATCTGGGGCAGCATCAAGGGGGCGACGTACGCGCTGGTCTTTGCCGCTCCCATCGCTCTGGCGGCGGCGATGTACCTCTCGCAGTTCGCCCATGCCCGCTGGCGGGCGCGGCTTAAGCCGGCGGTGGAAATGCTGGCGGCGGTGCCGTCGGTGGTCATCGGCTTTCTCGCCGCTCTATGGCTGGCCCCGCTGCTGGAACGTCACCTGCAGTTCCTCGCCCGGCATTTCCCCTACGACCAACGCAACTCGCTGGTCATCGCCATCGCCATGGGCTTTGCGGTAATTCCCACCATCTTCTCGTTGGCCGAGGATGCCATTTCTGCCGTTCCCCCTTCCTTGTCGGCGGCATCGCTGGCCCTCGGGGCTTCCAAGTGGCAGACGGTCTGCCGGGTGGTCATGCCCACGGCCAGCCCGGGGATTTTCACCGCGGTGATGCTGGGGTTTGGCCGGGCGGTGGGGGAAACCATGATCGTCCTGATGGCGGCCGGCAATACGCCGATCCTCAGTCTCAGCCCCTTCAACGGCATGCGCACTCTCTCCGCCAACATCGCGGTGGAGATGCCGGAAGCGCCGGTGGGCGGCACCCTGTACCGCACGCTGTTCCTCTGCGCCCTGATTTTGTTCGTCATGACCCTGGTCATAAACACGGCCGCCGAAGTGTTCCGCCACCGGCTGCGCCGACGCTATGGAAGGCTGTAAGATGGCTGGCAACGGCGTTTCTTCCGGCGGCAGGCTGTGGATCGCGCTGTCGGGATTGTCTCTCGTGTTGATCCTGGCGATGATGGGCATTCTCTTCCTCCTCATCGGCGTCAACAGTGTGCAGGCCTTGTGGCCCAGCCGGCTCGAGCGGGTGGTCGTGGACGGGGGGAGCGAATTTCTGGGTCTGCCGGTCAATGCCGACGTCGCCCCGGACGGCCGGCGGCGGGTACAATACAAAGTGGGAAATCGCGAACTGAACGCCATGGCCGACTTCCGGTGGATCGACGCGGATTCCCGTAGCCAACGGGATTACCCGACGGAAGCGGTCCGGGTGGAACGGCTGGAAAACGGCGACCTCTACGGTTTTCTCGTCGGGATTACCGATGCCGCCGGCGCAGTGCAGGCAATGACGCCGGAGGCTTTCATCCACACCCTCCGCGACTACCGCGAACGGTGGAACCGCGAAGCGGAGCCGCTGCGCCGCCGCCTGGCCGCCTTGGGCGACCGGTGGCAGGAGACCAACCTCGCCGCCCTCAAGGCAGCCTACCAGCTTGAGAATGCCGACCCGGCCGAGCGGTCCCGATGGGAAGACCGCTTGGTTGAGTACCGTTCCCGGGAACAGGCCATCAAGGACGATTCCGAGGCCCTGATGGCGGAGTTCAACCTGATCCGGGCCGATTTCCTGCGGGAACGGGCGGCCTTTACCACCGCCGATGGTACGGAAGTCGTCCTGCCTTTGGCGGCGGTGGTCGACGTCACCTGGCCCAACCGGATGACCACGACCGAAAAGATTAGGCGGCTGCTGACCAATACCTGGAACCTCCTGAGCCAGTACCCCCGTGAGGCCAATACCGAGGGTGGTTTGTTTCCGGCCCTGTTCGGAACCGCCATGCTGGTGTTCCTCATGGCCATTTCGGCGTTCCCCCTCGGGGTGGCAGCCGGCATCTACCTGCGGGAATACGCCCGGGACGGAATCCTGTCCCGTACCGCCCGGATCGCGGTCAACAACCTGGCCGGCGTGCCTTCCATTGTCTACGGCATTTTCGGCCTCGGGTTCTTTATCTATGGCCTCGGTGGCGGCATCGACCGCCTGCTGTTTCCGGAACGGGTGGCGGCCGGTATCGCCACCTTTGGCGGCGGCGGCATAATTTGGTCCAGTCTGACCTTGGGCCTCCTGACCCTGCCGGTGGTGATCGTCGCCACGGAGGAGGCCTTGGCCACCGTGCCGTCCGAAGTCCGGCAGGGGTCGTTGGCGCTGGGAGCGACCCGCTTCCAGACCCTGTGGCGGGTGGTTTTGCCCATGGCCAGTCCGGGCATCCTCACCGGTTTCATTCTGGCCATGGCCCGGGCCGCCGGCGAGGTGGCGCCCCTCATGCTGACGGGGGCGGTCAAGTCGGCCCACAACCTGCCGCTGGACACCAATTGGCCGTTTGTCCATCTGGAAAGAAAGTTTATGCACCTCGGATTCCACATCTATGACATGGGCTTTCAGTCCCCCAACGTCGAGGCGTCGAAACCCCTGGTTTATCTGACTGCCTTGGTATTGCTGGTCCTGGTGTTCGTCCTGAACATCACGGCCATCACCCTCCGCAAGCGCATGCGTGACAAATACGCCATGCGCGGTTTTTGACAGGAACGCTCAATGCACGCATCCGGCAACGACAGCGTCATCGTGGAAGCCAAGGAACTGGATTTCTTCTACGGCAACAAACAGGCCCTGACCGGCATCAACCTCGCCATCCACCGCGGGCTGGCCACCGCCTTCATCGGCCCCTCCGGCTGCGGCAAATCCACCTTTCTCCGCTGCCTCAACCGGATGAACGACCTGGTGGAGGGAGCCAGGGTGGTGGGCAGCTTGACCCTGGACGGGGAAGACCTCTACGCGCCGGACCGGGACGTGATCGATCTTCGCCGCCGGGTGGGAATGGTGTTTCAGAAGCCCAATCCGTTTCCCAAAACCATCTACGAAAACGTGGTGTTCGGGCTGCGCATCGCCGGCGTACGGGACCGCGGCGAACTCGATGCCGCCTGCGAGAGCAGCCTGCGCCGCGCCGCCCTCTGGGATGAAGTCAAGGACCGCCTGCGCGAGTCCGCCATGGGCCTGTCCGGCGGCCAGCACCAACGCCTCTGCATCGCCCGGGCCATCGCCGTCAAACCGGAGATCATCCTTATGGACGAACCCTGCTCGGCGCTGGACCCCCGTTCCACTGTCAAGATCGAGGAATTGATCAGCGAGCTCAAGGGTGACTACACCATAGTCATCGTCACGCACAACATGCAGCAGGCGGCCCGGGTATCGGATCGGACCGCGTTTTTTTATGAAGGAAAACTGATGGAGGTGGGGGATACCAAGAAGGTGTTCACTGCGCCGGGGCGCAAGGAAACCGAGGATTACCTCACCGGGAGATTCGGCTAATGTCCATACATCTGCATCGGGAGATGGAGCAACTCAACCGCCTGGCGCTGGAAATGTGCGCCCATGTCGAACAGAACGTCCGGGACGCCACCCGAGCCTTTGTGGAACGGGACGTGGAGCTGTCGCGAAAGGTGATCGACGCGGACCGGTTTATCGATCGGATGGAGGCGGATCTGGCCGAAAGTTGCCTGAAGACGCTGGCGCTGTACCAGCCGGTAGCAAGCGATCTCCGCTTCATTTTTTCCCTTTCAAAAATCGCCGGCATTCTCGAACGCATCGGTGACCTCGCGGAGAACCTGGCGCGCAAGGGAAAATCCCTGTCGCGCATGGAACCTGTGGCGATTCCGGATGAACTCCTGGAAATGGCGGATCAGGCGCGGGTCATGCTCAAGGAAAGCATCGACAGTTTTGTCGACAGCGATTCCACCAAGGCGCGGCACGTCATCCAGTCGGACAAGGCCGTCAACCTCCGGAAACGCCAGGTGCGGAAAATCGGCGAAGAAAGCATCATGCGCGACCCGGCGAACTGCCCGCAATGGCTGGTGATTATCGCCGCCTCCCGCAATGTCGAACGCATGGCGGATATGGCGGCGAACATTGCCTCGGAAGTCGTTTACAGCGTAGACGGTCGGATGGTGCGCCACGGGTTCGACTGTGAATCATAACATAGCCGGAAGAGATGAGGAATAATTGCATGGATAAGGGAGAACTTCGCATTCTGACCATCGAGGACGATGCCGACATCCGTACTCTCATTCTTTTCACCCTCCGCAAAGACGGCTACGCCGCCTGGGGCGCGGCCGATGGCGAGGAGGGTCTCCGGCTGTTCAAAGCCAAGCGGCCGCATCTCGTGGTCCTCGACCTCATGCTCCCCGGTATGGACGGCATGGCCGTGTGCCGGAAGATTCGCTCACTGCCGGAAGGGGGCGACGTGCCGATTCTCATGCTGACCGCCCGGAGCGAAGAAGAAGACGTGGTGAGCGGCCTGGAGGCGGGGGCGGACGACTATGTCGCCAAACCCTTCAGCAACCGGGTCCTCTCGGCCCGGGTCCGGTCACTCCTCCGACGGAGTGGCGCCCTGGCCGACGAGACGACGGAAGAGCGCAGCCTGCGCGTCGGCGAAATCCACCTGGTGCCGGAACGGCGCGAGGTACGCGTCGACGGGCGTCAGGTGACGCTCACCACCGGCGAATTCAAAATGCTGCAGGTGATGATGCGCCGGCCGGGGGTGGTGTTCAGTCGCAACCAGTTGCTTGACCTGGTTCGCGGCACCATGCATGCTGTCACCGACCGGGCGGTCGATGTGCAAGTGGTGGGACTGCGCCGGAAGCTGGGCCCGGCGGGTGCCCGCGTCGAGACGGTTCGCGGCGCCGGATACCGGGTTGTCGGCTGAGGTATCCCACCGTTCATTGCGGCTGGAGGCCAAAGGGACGCTGGTTCACGACCATTCCAGCGGAAAGGAAATGTGGCATGGGTGGAATGCGGCTCTATTTTGTGCTCATTGTGGCGGTGCTTCTCAGCGGTCTCGCGGCGTTGCTCCCCGTGGTTTGGACCGGAGCCGGAGTGCTGGAATCGTCCTACCGGGAGTACGCTGTCAAGGACATGACCGCCAACGCGCGTCTCTTCGCCCTCGCCGTTCTGCCGGAGCTGGACGGGAAGGCCGACCTGCAACGGGTGATGGCGGCGGCCCGGGAGATGTCCGACACCCGGTTCACGGTGATTTCGGCGGAAGGTGTGGTCCTGGCGGAAACGGAGGACAGCCCCGAACGCATGGAAAACCACGCCAACCGGCCGGAGGTTCGCTCCGCCCTCGCCGGCGAAGTGGGGATGGATATCCGGCGGAGTTCCACCCTGGGTATCGACTGGATGTATGTGGCCGTGCCGGTGGCGGGCGGACGGGTGGTCAGGGCGGCCGCGTCGTTGGACGACCTGAATCGCCGCCTTGCCCAGTGGTGGCGACGGGCCGGTGTGGGATTTTTCCTGTCGGTGGTGGTTCTGTTGGCGCTGGCCCTGTGCATCGCCCGCTTTCTTGCCCGGCCACTGGAGACGGCCGCCCGGGGGGCCGCCCGCTATGCCGGCGGTGATTTTTCCTACCGCCTGCCGGTGGCCGGGTCGGCGGAAATGCGGGACCTGAATGCGTCGTTGAACGCCATGGCGGAGCAACTGGACGATCGGTTCCGTCAGATTCTCCGTCAGCGCGAAGAGATGCGGACGATCTTCGAAAACATGACGGAGGGGGTTCTCGCCGTGAGCCCCGACGGCCGGATCATGGTCATGAACGCTGCGGCCGAAAACCTGCTCCTCCTCGAGGAGGAGGTGACGGGCCGGGGGATCGAGTCCGTCACCCGCTCACCCGATCTGCTGGCAGTCCTCCGGGAGACGGCCCACGCCGACGGGCCGCTGGAACGGGAAATCCGGCTGCCCGGAAAAACGGGGGACGAAATTCTGGTCATGGTGCACGCCGCGCGGATCCGCGAAGACGGCAGGGACACGGGCGTCCTGGCGGTGCTCCGGGACATCACCCGGCTGCGCCAACTGGAAATAATGCGCCGTGATTTCGTCGCCAACGTTTCCCATGAACTCCGCACGCCGGTGACAACCATCCTGAGTTGTCTGGAGATGCTCACGGAAGAGAAGGTCGGGGACGACGATCACAATGCTGAATTACTGGAAATGGCACTGCGGAACGCCCGCCGGCTGGGCGCCATCATCGGTAACCTTCTGCTTCTGGCCGGTATGGAATCGGGCGAGGAACGGGACACCGGTACGGCGACCGTATCACCGGTCCGACCGGTGTTGGACGAGGCGTTGTCCATCTGCGGTGAAGCCGCTGCCGCCCGCGGCGTCAGCATCGAGGTACACTGCGCCGACACCACCACCGCCTTCATGAATCCGCGTCTGGTGGTGCATGCTCTTGTCAACCTGGTGGATAATGCCGTCAAGTACGGGCCGGAGGGGGGAACGGTCACCGTGACTGCGGAACCATCCGAGGGTCAAACCGTCATCACGGTGACGGACGAGGGGCCGGGGATTCCGCCCCGGTTTCAGGCCCGGGTCTTTGAACGGTTTTACCGTATCGACGGGTCGTCCCGTCTCAAGGAAGGCGCCGGCCTCGGACTGGCTTTGGTCAAACACATCGCGCTGGCGCAAAAGGGAAACGTTACCCTCACCAGCCGGATCGGGGCGGGCAGCTCCTTCTCGCTGTCCCTGCCTGGACCGCCCGAGACCACGGAAGCGTAGAGGTATCACGGTGCGGGAATAGGGCCTGCTCGATCCGGCGGGCTCCAGATCCGGAGTGCGGTTCCACGCAGGAGGTCCATGTCCACCGCACCCCAACTCCGTCCGTCCAGAGACACCGTGGAATTGTCCCCCAGAGGGAAAAACTGGCCGGGGCCGACGAGGACATCTCCCTCCTGGGTCATGCCGGAAAGGTAGGTCCCGATACCCTGGTTTTGCCCGCTGTAATAAAAGACGTCGCGGTCGATGGTCAACCGCCGGAGGGTGACGCCGCCGCCGGCAGTCGCCACCGCCACGCCGGATCTGCCGCCGTCGAAATTGACGTCCGGTTTTGGTCCCAACCACACGGGTCGGTCGAACACCCGGGTTCGGTTTTCTCCGAGGAATAAACGGACGGCGCCATCCACCACCTGGAATTCCACCCGATTCCATTCGCCCGCCTTGACCTGGACGTTGGCGACAGGCCGGTCATTGATCAGAACCTGGTCGGTGGAAAGCGACAAACTGGCAACCCGGTCTTCGCCGGATAATTCCGCCCGAAACACCGAATCCGGTCGGTCGAGCCGGACCTCGGTTTCCAGTTTCAAATCCGCGACGAAGTTATAGGTATAATTGCGAAAATGTCCCATATCGCCCTGCAGGACATTGCCGACGTGGTAGGGTCCCGTTTCCGGCAGCCCGGAACGGAAGGTATACAATGTCACGGCATCTTCCTGATTCAGGTGACGGCAGGCGGGACAGCGGGCCGGCGCCGGGTAGGAATCCACCGTGGTGGAGAAGTTGTGGCCGCAGGCCTTGCAGACGTATAGGAGATCCTGATGGAGCAGGTACCGGTCGGGGATGCCGGGGAGTTCCACCAGGCGGTCGTTTTGGCCAACGATGCCTACCCGCGCCATGGGCTTGTAACGGAGCCGAGTGTCGGGCGGCAATAACAGCATGTGGTTGCGCACGGCAACGGGTTCTGCGCCGTGTTCCTCCCAGGCCGCGAGAAATTCTTCAGTGGAGCGATCGGTGAAATCTTCGGTATACACCCGAATCCACATGCCCTGTTGCACCGAGTCGGGTTTGACCTGACGGACGTAATCGCCCTGGCCGGTGACCGGCCGGGTCCAGATGTCACCACCGGCGATGGCCAGCTGTTCGTTTTCGAGGCCGGCGATGCGCTTGACCGTAAGCCCCGATTCGCCACCGGTATTGAGGCCAGCGATCTGCCGGTCGGCAGCGATGCCGGGGGTGTCGAAGATGGCGATTTCCCAGCGTTTCGGTTTTCGGTAGTGGTAGGTAAGGCGCCAGCAGAGCAGTCGATCCCGTTCCGTTTCCCGCGCTTGCAAGGCTGGCGCCATGGAATTGGAACCGACATTGTAAAAATGGAAGGCGAAGATCCAGAACAGGGAGGCGGCAACCAACAGGCTCGTCACGCCGACGGCGAGGAGGTTGTTGCGGAGGGAACGTCTGCGTTTGCGTACCCGGGAATCAACGGCGGAATGGGCAACCCTGGTGTGTGGTCGTGTCACGGTATCCCTCTTTTCCCCCTCCATGCCGTCTCCTGTCCGTTCTCTGGCGCGTTCCCAGCGGGATCACAAAAAACCCGGCCGCTGGCCGGGATGCGACACCGCTTCAAGAACAGTCCGTTTAGTTGGCTGCCAACGCCGGTTGCTGGGGCGTACCGGTGCCGTCCAGTTCCCGGGTCACCCGGATGATGGCATCCTCGCGCTCCAGGAAAATATCCACGAGGTACGGGTCGAAATGACTGCCGCGGCCATCGAGAATGATCTTCATGGCCTCTTCGTGGCTCATGGCCGGTTTATAACACCGCTGATGGGTCGTCAGGGCGTCGTAGACATCGGCCAGGGCCATGATGCGGGCGGAGAGGGGAATGACATACTCCGCAATGCCCGTCGGGTATCCTTTGCCATCCCATTTCTCGTGGTGGTACAGGGCGATTTCCTTGCCCATGTGGATAAAATTGTTGCCGGGATGCAGATTGTCGACGTCGGCGAGGAGGGCATGTCCCACCGAGGTGTGGGCTTTCATCGCCTCGAATTCTTCGGGCGTCAGTTTTCCCGGTTTTTGCAGGATGGAATCGGAAACCGCGACCTTGCCGATATCGTGCAGCGGGGCGGTATTACGGATGTTTTCGGCGAGGTTGGGCGGCGGCGGCGCCTCGGCCGGGTTGGGTTTTTCGCAAAAGCGGTGGGCCAGGAGGTAACAGATTTCCCGCACGCGCTCCAGGTGTTCGCCGGTATCGACGTCCCGGGATTCCGCCAGTTTACACATGGCGAAGATGGTGGAGAGCTGGGCGGCGGTGATTTGCTGGACCTGGCGGTTGACCCGCTCCTCGAGGAGGGCGTTGTGCTCCGCCAGCTGTCGCTGCAATTCCATCTCCCGGTCGTGGAGTTTTTTCCGTTCGATACACGAGGCCAGCCGGGCGCGGAGGACCTGGGCGCGGAACGGTTTCTGCATATAGTCGGCGGCGCCCTTTTCGATGCAGTAGACGATTTTGTCCATGTCGGAAAGGGCGGTGACGACGATGACGGGGACATTGCGAAGCGCTTCGGACTCCTGCATTTTTTCCAGGAGTTCCGGCCCGCTCATGACCGGCATCATCAGATCGAGAATGACGCAATCGGGCAACGATTCCTGCATCGAGCGCAGCGCATCAGCGCCGTTTTCCGCCTCGTGCACCTCGTAGCCGAGTTTTTTCACCTGGTCGCGGATGAGTCGGCGAATGATGGCCGAATCTTCCACGATCAGTACCGTCCCTGCGTCTGACATTGCATTCCCCGATGAACGATATTTCCGGGTCCGATAAACGTCCTATAGTACAGTATAATAGATACCGTTTCAATATTTAATTCAACTTACGGAAAAATACGACCTTTTTCCGACCCCGCTCCGGCTCGTTCCGGAGTACCTCATCGTAATCCTTCCTGATGCCGGTTTCCGTGTTGACAACGGGATCGGGGGCTTTTACAACAGATCCTTTCCTCGGTGCGGTTTGTTCAGAATGGATTCCTTTCATGCCCAGGCAAATCATGACCACGGCGGAGACGTTGGTGGTGAAAGTCGGTTCCAGCCTTCTCGCCTCGATTGCCGGCGGCCTCGATACCGCCTTCATCGCCCGGCTGGTGGGCCAGGTGGCGGATCTGACGGACAAGGGCCGGCGGATCGTGCTGGTCTCCTCGGGAGCGGTGGCGGCGGGTACGGCGGAAATGGGCCTGCCCAGCCGGCCTGTCGAACTCTCCGTCATCCAGGCGGCGGCGGCGGTCGGGCAGGGGGCCCTGATGCAGATCTACCGCCAAGTTTTCCAAGGGTCCCGCA
>JAJBSZ010000449.1 GCA_020861125.1 Planctomycetota bacterium
GAAAAAATGGAGCGGTTGGCCCGGTTGGTGCGGCCGTTCCTCACCAGTCACGATACCTTGACCCGGGAGGATTGGCTGCGGCTGCAGGAGGCATTTCGCCCCTATGCCGACGCGCTGGCCAAAAAACCGGCTGCCCGTGCGGTGGAGGTAACCGTTCCGCCGACCGGAGCCGTCGACAACCTTGGCCAGGAACGCATCACCGCCATACTGGACAGTGACGTGGCCGCCCGGTTCAGCACCCTTGCCGACGAGGACGCCGCAGTTCCGGCCGCCGCCGCCGACATCGCCATGGTGGAACGGCTGGTGTTGTACTACCGGCATCTTTACCGCCTGCTGATTAATTTCGTCAACTTCCAGGAATTCTACCGCCTGCAGAGTGCCGCCTCGTTTCAATCGGGGCAACTCTTCATCGATGGGCGCGCCTGCCACCTGTGCATGCCGGCGGGAAAGGTGGAAGAACACGCCCGGCTGGCAGCTAACAGCCATATGTACCTTCTCTACTGTGAATGCGTGCGCGGGCGTAAGGTCGGTGATAAGGAGGCGGAACGGCAGTCCATCATGGCGGCGGTCACCGCCGGTACCGGTGACATCCTGATCCCCGGCCGCAATGGCGTCTATGTCGATACCCGCGGCGACGACTGGGACGCGACGGTCGTAAAGGTGGTTTCCAATCCGATCAGTCTGTGGCAGGCGCTGTGGACGCCCTACCGAAAGTTGGAAAACCTTATTAGCGATCAGGTGAGCAAGTACAGTCGGGAACGCGAGGATTCCCTGGCCGTGGGCGCCGGCAAAGCGGTCGTGGCCGCGGCCTCGGGTCGCTTTGATATCGGTCGCAGCGTGGGAATTTTCGCGGCGGTCGGGCTGGCGGTGGGAACCCTCGGCACCGCTATCGGCAGTTTGCTGACCGCGTTTTTCCATATGTCCTGGTGGCAATTCCCGGTCCTGGTGTTTGGCGTTTTCGTCCTCATCTCCGGTCCATCCTTGATCATGGCCTGGATAAAACTCCGCCAGCGTACCCTCGGGCCGTTGCTCGAGGCTTCCGGCTGGGCCGTCAACGGCCGGGTCGGAATTAACCATGCCGTGTCCCGCCGCTTGACCCGCACCGCCAAAATGCCCCCCAATTCCCGCTGCCGGCGGGATGATCCCCTCGCCAAACTGCGATATTGGCAGAAAACCGCATTGATCGTCTCGTGTGTCGCCTGTATTCTGGCAACCACCTGGTGGCTGTGGCAGCGGGATCGGCATCGGGTCCATCCCGGCAAACCAAGCAGCCCCACCGCCACCATAAAGAAATCCGAAAACGAGTCCTCCTGGCATGAACTCCTCGAGGCCTTCAAGCAAATTCAGGAACAGGCGGCTACCGCCACCGAAGGCCCAACGGCCGTCGAACACCCGTCGGCCACCACCGCACCGCCGGCGCCAGGTCCGGCCCCGGCCGCCGCCCATTGACACCGACTTTCGCCACGATTGGCTGTTCCAGGTACCATGCCGTATGGTATACTGGGGAAACGGTATCCGAAAGGAGACGGGATGGTGCGGAATCTTCCGAAATCGGCGACAGGCGTCGGCCGGGCATGGCAGGCGTTCCGGCTGGTGGTGTTGGGGTGCGCTGGGATGGTTGTGGCGCTGGCGATCGGAACCGCTGGCGGCGGTGAAAGAGAGCTGGTCCTCGGAGTCTCTGTCATCGGCGTCACCAGCCCGTATTCCCGCGATATGCTCGAGGAAATGGAACAGCAGGCGGCCAAGCTCGGCCTGCGCCTCGTGTCCAGAGACGCCGGGTTTGCCCTGGAAACCCAGCAGGCGGTCATCGACGATTTTGTCCGGCAACGCGTCGCTATGATTCTTGTCGCTCCGGTGGATGCGGAACACGTGGTTCCGCACCTGGAAAAAGCGGGGCGGGCGGGCATTCCGGTCATGACCATCGATACCGCCGCCGCCGGCTATCCCGTGGTGAGTCATTGTTCCTCGGACAACGCGGCTGGCGGCCGGCTGGCGGCTGGACTCTTGCTGGAGGCCATGCAGGAGCGACGGCTGGCGGATATTCCGGTGCTCGTCCTGGATCACGCCGGGGTGGAATCCACGGCCCGACGGGTCAAGGGATTCCGCGACGTCATGGCCCTGCGGGGCGGGCGCGGTATGATTACGGTCGTCGATGCCGCTGGACGGCTGGAGGACGCGGCGCGGGCGGTGGAATGGTTCCTGGCCCAACACCCCGACCAGCCGGTGGCGGTGTTTGCCGCCAGCGCCAATATGACCCGGGGCGTACTGTCGGTTACGGCAGCGGGTGACGCGCCGGCGCCGGTGGTGGTTGGCTTCGATGATACCGAGGAATTCCGGCGCGCGGTCGACGATCGGCGCCTGGCCGGTTTCGTCGTCCAGTTACCCCGGCGCATAGCTGCCTCCGCCATCGCCGTTGCTCACGACTACCTCACCGGAGCCGATTCCGCTCCGCCCCGAGAAATAACGGTGGAGGTCGGAACCTATACGGAGGACGGCTTCCACGACCAGCGCGGCCGGCCACTGCCGGATGGCCGCTAGGCCGGGGTGCCGTGCGGAAAAAGACTGCTGGCATGACTTGTTTTGAGCCGGAATGGATTTCCTAAAATCAGCCTACCCGTGCCGGTCGGTTGGGAGGCGTAGATTCCGGTCGCTGGAACGGGAAAGGGTGAAACCGGTCCAGGTGCCCACCAGGGCGCAGACGATGAGGGGAAGGAAAGCATAGAGGTAGGCTTGGGTTGGCGTCCAGGCGCGTCCGGCCGCGGCGGCGAGAATCCTGCCGCAGAGAATCTGCATGGCGGCGCCGCCCAGAAAGGCACAACAGCCGTAGACCCCGCCCGTCACCCCGGCCATTCTGGTGCCGAACAGGTTCCTGGAGGCGGAATGGGCCAGGGCATTGGTGCTGTTGAGAAAGATGCCGAAGGCGGTCATCCACAGGTAGAGGGATAACTTTCCCAGACTGTCGATACCCACCAGCAGGACAGCCAGCAGGGCCAGGCTGCCAATACCGGACCCACCGAGAGAAATCCGGTAGGAACGCCAGATCTTGTCATTGAACCATGACGCCACCGGCGAGCCGATGCTAAACCCGACGCCGCCCAGGGACACCATCAGCCCCGTTTCCGTATCGGAAAATCCATAGACATCCGTGAGGTACGGGATGGCCCAGAGGCCGAAAAATGCGAAGTAGATGCCGGGCAGGCTGGCGAACCAGATGGAAATCCGCCAGAAGTCCCAGTTTTTCGCCATGGCCTTGATGTCCCGCCACAGAAGGGACATGGTCATGTCGGCCCGGGTGATGTCCGTGCTGCCCCGGGCGGAGATCCTGGTGTTGGCCGGCGGCCAGTTCTTGACCAGAAGGATCGCCAGACCGGCATAGATCACGGTCAAAACGGCGATGCCGGCAAACACCGCCCGCCAGCCCCACCAGTCGTTCAGCACCGGCATGAGGGCGATGCCGCCGAGGTTGCCGACGCCGCCAATGGCGAAGAAGTAGGCGCACATACGACTATAGGAGGCGGGCGAGTACCAGCGGCTGAAAAGGGTGAAAGAAGAGGTCATGGTGACGGCGAGGCCGGCGCCCGAGAGGGACCGACCCACCATGGCGACCGGCAGCGAATGGGAGAATGCGAACAGCAGGCCACCCAGTCCGGAGAGGGTGAAAAACGATCCCACAATGGCGCGCGGACCGGCCCAGGCGGCGAGGATGCCTGACACCAGCATCACGGCCGCGTAGGCGTAGAGGTAGGAGGATCCTAAAAGGCCCATGCCCGTCGGCGACAGGTTCATGTCCCGCATCAATTCCTTGGCGAATACAGTCATGATCACGCCGTGGAGGAACACCAGCTGGTAGCCGAGCGCCAGCACCAGAAACATCGCCCGGCGACGCCGGCGCGATCCCAGGTGCAGCGGCGGCAGCTCGTCAAGAGGCTGTACGGTCACGAGAGAATCCAATCCAAGCGTACGGTCGGTGGGGCGGTTCACATCGGTTTCACGATGCGCGCCCGAAGGCCCAGGTTTTTAAAGCGGACCAGCAGGTTCTGCGCTTCGTCCAGGGCTATGTCCCGGGCAACACACAAACCGAGGTTCAGGCATTTGTCACGGGCCTCGTCCTGGCTGATGCCCATGATTTCGGCGATCATCTTTACCGCCTGCGGGTCCCGCGTCCGGCCCACCACCAGGGCAAAAACGCCGGGTTTCATGAAGGCGGAGAGGCCGGCGGCGAGTTTTCCGGTGCTTTTCTTGGATTCCGACCCTTCCGCCGCGTCACGCAGTTCGCCGGTGGGTGGGACACCGGGCGCGGCATGGTGTCCGTGATCCAGCCAAAAGCCGGTATCGCCCGCTTGGAGCGAGCGGATCGAGGCGTAGTTGGACGCGTCGGTGGCGAGCGGTTTAATCCCGGAAAACAGCGGGTCGGCGTCGTTGGCCGGTATCAGGCGGCGGGACGATTCCTGTTTTTTTTCCCGTACTGCCGTTAATTGGCCGGCGGCATTGCGGCGGACGAGGAAATCGGCGCCGCAGTCGGGGCAGGAGAGACGGTGCGTTTCAACGTCCCGGCCGAATTCCTTCAATTCCCGGCCGTAGATGCGGGGCGGTCGGGGCCATTGCAACCGGCTGATTTTTTCCGCCTCACCGGATCCGGCCAGGCGCAGTTCGACCCCGGCCGGCAGAGACGGGCGCACTTCCGCGAGCACCGCCTCGGCCTGATCCGGACCGAGATCGGACAGGAGAGCGATGGGACCAGACGCGGCGATACCGCGGGTTGAGGCCGGTGGCAGGGAAAAGCAGCCGGAGAGAAACAGCGCTGCGTCCGGCTGCCGATCCTCCGGTACCTTTTCCAGAAGGAGATGCATGGTGACGGCCGGATTCGGCATGGGTCCTGTTCCCCCGGGAGGCGATGGCAGGGTCAACTATACGCTCCTGCCGCCGCCGGTCAAGCGCCTGTCGCGCGCCCAGTCGGCTTGCCAGGGGCAGTGGATTCCGCTATACTGGCCGCTGCCCACGACCCGGGGCAGCTCCGGAGGACGGTACCATGCTGACTGCAAAAAATAAATTCACCGTGGTGTTTCTGCTTGCCGTGGTGGTGTTGTTGACCGGCCAGGCCCGGTTGCGGCTCGATTGGCTGACCGAGGGGTTTCGGGGGGACTTCCGGGAAATGCTCTACCTGCCACGCGGCCGGGCCCTCAGGGTTATCGCCTGTGGCTTCGACACGCCGCTGGCCGACGCACTGTTCATCAAAAGCTTGATATATTACGCCGAATCCGTCCAGGCCGAGGACCGGACCGCCGCTCGCGCCTATACGTACGAGTTGTTCGACGTCATCACCGATCTCAGCCCCCGGTTCTACCGGGCGTACCAGGTGGGTTCGCTGTTCCTCACCGCTTCCAGCTCCATGCAGGCCAACCAGGACGGCGCCCGTCTGCTGGACAAGGGTATCGCCGAATTCGAAAGGCTGGCCTCCGCCGGCGAGCGGTTTCGGCCCGATCCCCGTTGGTTGCTGTATGTGGTCTTGGCGAATATCTATGAGGTGAACATCCAGACCCGCTACCGCGAGATGGGCGATCTCGACGGCGCCTCCGAGGCGCGCCGTCTGGCGGGCGAAGCCTTTGCCGGCGCTGCCCGTTCGCCCGGCGCGCCGCCGTACGTTGTGGCTGCTGCCAGCGGCTACGCCAGCGCTCAGGCCGGCACCGGTTTGATCGAGGATTCGCTGAAGGCGGTGCTGTCCGTATGGTATCATCTTCGCGAAAGCGCCGAGAATCGCGGTGATGAAGGCATTATTGCCGACCTGGACAGCCGCATTGCGGAAACCGAGGAAACCCTTTTCAGCATCATGACGACCCGCGAGCTCGAGAGCCGGTTGAGCCAGATGGGTCAGGCCTACCGCGACCGCCACGGTACGGCGCCGGAGGGCCTTGCCCAGCTGGTGGCCGAAGGGCTCCTGCCGCAGCGTCCCGGTAGTCCCCTGACCACCGACGAGGTGGAGGACCAGTGGCTGGCCCTGCCCGACGGCTCTCTCAAAAGCCGGATCCTCGCCACCATGGAGACGGAGAACCACCTGCAACTGATTCAGGATGCGCTGATCGCCTACCGCCGTGCCAACCGGCAGCCGGCGCCGTCCCTGGACGAGCTGGTGGCACAAAAATACCTGACGCGAATCCCCGCGCCGCCGTTGGCCGGGTTGGGCCAGCGGTACGACTACGATGCGGAGCGCGGGGTGGTGGAAAACGCCATACCGCTGGGTCCGGATCTGCCGCCGGATCGCCAATAACCGGGAGGTGCCCCATTTCATCCACCTGTGACGGGCGCTGGCTGCTGGCCCTGGAAAGTTCCACCGCTCAGGGCGGCGCCGCTCTGGTGCGGAACGGTGATCTGGTCGACACCGTGCTCCTGGAAGCCGGTCTTCGCCACGGCCGGCAGCTCCTGCCCGCCGCCGCCAGCCTGCTGGAGCGGCACCACCTGACGGCCGAATCGCTGTGGGCGGTGGCCGTGTCCATCGGCCCCGGTTCCTATACCGGGTTGCGGGTTGGCGTCATGGCGGCCAAGGCCCTGGCCTACGGCGCCGGCTGCCGCCTGGCGGCGGTGTCCAGCCTGGCGGCGCTGGCCGCAGGCGTGGCGCTGGCGGGCCGGGCCGGCACCGGGTCCGAGGTGCTGGTGGTCCAGGATGCCCGGCGGGACGAGGTTTACGCCGGCCTGTACCGGGTGGGCGACGGTGGGGATTCCCTTTCGCTGCTTCCGGACGCGGCAGTGACGCCGGAAGAGGCGGTGCAAATCCTCCGGGAGCGCCTGGCGCAGGGCGCCGATCCGGTTCGCGCCGGTTCCGGTTTCACCACCTACGCCGACCTGTTTGCCGGCGTGGGCGATGGTCCCGTCTATCCGGCCCTGGTTGATCCGGCAGCGGTGGGATTGTTGGCTTGGCGGCAGCTCTTGCGGGAAGAATCCGCCGATCCCCTCCAGCTGCAACCGCGCTATCTCCGACGCGATGCGGGAACCGACTGGCGGCATGATGCCCTGATTGCCACCGGGCCGGGGTAACCCGTCTCCGGGTCCATCTCCCACCAAACTCGTAGTATCGGCACCTATCCTGTTGTCGGGCAACAGTAATCGGCACGGAAAAAAATCGTCGTCATTCCCGAATCAGCCTGCAGAGGCGTCCTCCAAGTTGTCGATAATAGAGATACGGACCCGTGCACCGCCGCGAATCCTTCGCGGTGGCAAGGCGGTTGCATGATCCAACGACGGACGGCAGGGTCTGCCGCCCGCGGACCATTGTCCGCATTTATTCCGGAGGGAGTGCCGCATGGGCCTGTCACAAAGTCTCTACACTGGTTTGTCCGGACTGACCACCCACCAAAAAAGCATCGATACCCTCAGCAATAATCTGGCGAACGTGAATACCATCGGCTACAAAAAGAGCGACTTCATGTTCTCCAACCTGTTCAACCAGGTGCTCCAGGGATCCATGCCCGCCGCTGACAACCGCGCCAGCACCGCCGCCATCACCAAGGGGTTGGGGGTCAGCACCGGTGCCATCCTCAACAATTTCACCCAGGGGCCGATTGAGTACACCGGCAATCCCCTGGACTGCGCCATCAACGGCAACGGGTTTTTCATCGCCTCGACCGATTACGGCCTGGCGCTGACCCGGAACGGATCCTTTTACCTCGACACCAGCATCGGATCCCAGGAGCGACTGCTTTGCGTCGGCGACGGGTTGGCGGTACAGGGCTGGATGGCTTCCAACGGCACTATCGACCTCGGCGGCGCCATCGGCAATATCTATATCCCCGCCATCGGCGATCTCTTGCCCGGCAACGTCAGCACCGCCGTCAGCCTTTCCGGCATCCTGCCGTCAAACCCTTCCGCCGCCGATGTCCTCGGCTCCGTCACCACCGACGTGGAGCTCAAGGGCAACCTGACCGCCAACGGCGACAATACGCTGGAAACCAGCATCTACGCTCCGGTCACGCTGTCGGACGGCACGGTCAAGGATGAGATCCAGGAGATCCGGGTGCTGATCACCTTCACCGGACCGACCCTGTCCGCCGACGGCACCCAGAACGTCTATAGCTGGACCATGCATACCGTCGACTGGCCAGGCGAAGGCGAATCGGTGCAGATCTACCCGCCCGAGGACGACAGCGATTTCCCGGCGGGATCGATGTCGTTCCACACCGGATCCAGCCTGTCGGAGGTGTACGGCGCAGGGCAGGCGGTGGGCGGCCAGGTGTATCCCGGTGCCACCACCGTCGCCACCACCGACGCGGACGGGGTCACCCATACGTTTATCCTGCCGGCCGATTTTACCATCGATTTTACCCGAGTGACCAACCTCGACAACGCCCCCGGCGGCAACGAGCTGGAGGCATGGTCGGTCAACGGCAATCCCGCCGGATCCATCGCCCGCACCATTACCGTCTACGACGAATTCACCGAGTTCGTCACCTCCACCGACGCTAACGGCTACGAGATCATCGAGGCGGTGCGCCGGGTCGAGGCCCGGGAGACAGTTCTGTATTTCACCAAGGTGGAGTCGGATGATGCCGGCACCACCTGGACCTGGCAAACCGCCACCGGCGATGCGGCGGGGGAATTGCGGTACAATACGCTGGGCGACCTTGTCTCGTCCACCCAGACGGGCGGATCCGTCGCCTATGATTTCACCGATACCCGGTACCTGAATTACGATGCCAGCATGCAGGTATCATCCCAGGACGGTTACCGCGACGGCTATCTCCAGGACATCTCCATCGATCAGTTCGGAAAGATCTGGGGCCACTACACCAACGATGTGGATGAGCCGCTGGCGCAGCTGGCCATCGGCACAGTCGCCAATACCAGCGGCCTGTCCAGCACTTCCGGCACGCTGTTCTACACCAGCCCCTCCTCCGGCGACATCATGATCGGCGCCGCCGGCGACTCGCTGTACGATTTCGGCCTCGGCCGAATCGGAGCCGGGTTGATCACCAGCATGGCGTTGGAAGGCTCCAACGTCGACCTCGGATCGGAATTCACCAAGATGATCAGCTATGAACGCGGGTACCAGTTCACCTCCCGCATCGTTACCGTTTCCGACGAAATGCTGCAAACGGCCCTGCAGATGAAAGCCTGACGCGGCCGTCGCCGAGACCCTGCCACCGTATCCCTCCCGCCGCCCCGCGGCGGGATTTTTCATGGCCATCGGGCCGGCCGCGTCGCTTTCCCCGGTGCGACAATTGGGTTGCGTTCCCCCCGGCGGCCGGTATACTGAAACAATTCGGGATGCCCACCTTCTTGCCCCGGCAGATTCTATGACCGCCACCGCCGCCGGAGGCGGAGGAGAGAGAAGTACAGGGAGCAAAAAAGGACGGCCCGATTCACACAGAGACGGGGAAAAAAGCAGCGGACTTCCCCGGCGCGCCAGCCGGCGCTTTCACGGGGAGAACCAATGGCCACCATGGACAACGAACACCAGCTCAACACCCGTCAGGGTACCACCCCCAACGACATCCAGATGGACTACGCCGAACAGCTCAAGTACGAGCTGGGTCGGGACCGATACACCTCGACCAAGAACAACCGCTACATCGCCCTGAGCCGGGCCATCCGCGACCGGCTGATCGACCGCTGGATCGAAACCCAGCAGGCCCACCACGACGACCATGTGAAACGGGTGTATTATCTCTCGTTGGAATTCCTCATGGGCCGGGCTCTCGGCAACAACGTCATCAACTTCAAACTGCAGCGGTCGGTGGAAGAGGCGCTGGAAGGCCTTGGTATCGACTGGGAAGAACTGCGGGAGGTGGAGGTCGACGCCGGCCTCGGGAACGGCGGTCTCGGCCGCCTTGCCGCCTGTTTCCTCGATTCCCTCGCCACCCTGCAAATTCCGGCCATGGGCTACGGCCTGCGCTATAACTACGGCATTTTCCGCCAGACCATCGAAAACGGCTATCAGGTGGAACACCCGGACAACTGGCTGCAGAACGGCAACCCGTGGGAGATCGCCCGGTCGGAACTGCGCATTCCGGTGCGGTTCGAGGGCCGCATCGAGCAATGGACCGAAAACGGCCGGGTCCGTTACCGTTGGGTCGACGCCAAGCCGGTTCTCGGCATGGCCTACGACACGCCGGTGGTGGGCTATGGCGGCAACACCGTCAACACCCTGCGCCTGTGGTCCTCTTTCGCCGCCGAGGATTTCGACTTCGAGGACTTCAACCGGGGAGATTACGTCGCCGCCATCGCCGCCAAGACCGAAGCCGAAAACCTGACCAAGGTACTGTACCCGAACGATCTCCACTACACGGGCAAGGAGCTTCGACTCAAGCAGCAGTACCTGTTCGTGGCCTGCTCCCTGTGGGACATCCTCCGCCGCTTCAAGCACGACAAGGAGCCGTGGAGCGAGTTCCCCAACCGGGTGGCCATCCAGATGAACGACACCCACCCGTCCCTGGCGGTGCCGGAACTGATGCGGCTCTTGATCGACCAGGAGAACCTGGAGCTGGACGAAGCCTGGGACATCACCGTGAAATCCATGGGCTACACCAACCATACCCTGATGCCCGAGGCGTTGGAAAAATGGCCGGTGCCGATGATGGAAAAGCTGCTGCCGCGCCACCTGCAGATCATCTACGACATCAACTACCGGTTCATGCAGAAGGTGGCCATCGCCTTCCCCGGGGACGTCGACTAGTTGGCCCGGAGGAGCCGGATCGAGGAGGCGGAGCCCT
>JAJBSZ010000236.1 GCA_020861125.1 Planctomycetota bacterium
GTGCAGCACGATGCCGCCCAGAAGCTGGACATCGAAATGGGCAAAAAGCGGAATTTTTCCCTCCACCGGTTTGTAGACGAACCGGCCATTTTCCATGGCGATTTCTTCGTATTTGGCATCGACCCAGGCGCCGCCGCCCAGGGTGCGGTGAGCCGCTTCCCGGGCGCAGGCGAATGCTTCGGGGAGTATCTGGTCCTCGGTCTCGCCCTCGATGAGGCGGCGCCGGAATTCGGCCGTTTTGGACCGAATGGCGTCATCGGGCAGTTCCCGAATGGTTTTCCAGGCTTCATTGACCTGGAGCACCCTCGGCCAGAGCCGCTTGAGTTCACGGTCGTTGGCAGAACCGAAAAAAACGGCAAATACCTTGGACAAACCTTCGAGGATCGTGTCGCTGATTGCCATGTACCATCCTTAAAAAACAAAGGCGCCCCGTTGCCACCGGACGCTTCCTCACCACCCCGAACAAGCGGAAAAAACTTCAACTTTGCACGGTACAGTATAAGGATAGCGGAGGGCGTCGTCAACCACCGCCGTCGGCCGGGCACCGGCTGCAGGCTGTCGCCCCAGAGGCGGGAACGACCGGTACCGGGGGAGCGCCGTGTACGGCTATCGGTGTTGAAGCTGGGCGATGGTGTGGGCGTACGGGATATTCTGACCGAAGAGAGCGGAGAGACCCAGCACGAAACCGTCGACGTTCATCGCCTGAAGCATCGCTATTCTTTCCGGCGAGCACCCGCCATCCACCATAAGGGTATACCCGAACCGTTCCTTCCATTCCGCCATGACGGCAATTTTCTCGTCCACCGCCGGAACCACCTTCTGTCCGGCAAAACCGGGATGGACCGCCATTACCATGACATAGTCGCACCAGGGCAATAACGGCTGGACCCTGGCGGGCGGGGTAGCCGGGTTGAAGCAGATACCGGCCCTGGCGCCGGCCTGGCTAATGTGGCGCAACGTCGAAGCCACATCGGGATCGGCCTCGGGATGGACATACATGATGGATACCCCCGCCGCTGCCAAGCGGTCAATATACCGATCGGGATTTTCCACCATGAGATGCGCGTCCACCGGTTTCGTCGCCTTGTCTCCAATACGCCTTACCGTCTCGAAGCCGAGGGCGAAATTGGGCACGAAATGGCCATCCATCAAATCCAGATGGAACATGTCGATGCCGGCCGATTCCAGTTCTTCGATCTCCTCACCCAACCGGAGGAGATCGGCGCACATCAGGGAGGCGGCGAGAATGGACATGCAGGACCTTCCAGTGAGGGACGGATCGGTTCCGACCCATTCCAATCTCCATGGTGCGGTTGTCCGCGATGGTGTTTCAGAGAAACCCGTTTGCCCGGAGCGTATCCATGGTGATGCCATCGGTCGGCGTCTCAGTATCCAGAATCCGCGCCGCGTACCGGGCCAGCACATCCGCCTCCAGGTTGACCGCATCTCCCACCACCCGTCGGCTGAGGGTGGTGGTGGTCCAGGTATGGGGAATCACCGCCACGGAAAAGCGGTCGGCGCCAACGTCCGCCACGGTCAGGGAAATGCCGTCGATGGCGATGGATCCCTTTTCCGCCACCAGGCGGCGGATGGCAGGCGGCAGGGCGATGTGGACCCGGCGGTTGTCCGATTCGGCGGTCTCGATCTTCAGGACGGTTCCCAACGCGTCGACGTGACCCAGCACGATATGCCCGTCCAGGGCATCGCCAGCCTTCAGGGCGGGCTCCAGATTCACCGTATCGCCCGCCCGCAACCGGCAGAGGTTGGATCGGGCCACGGTTTCGGCCACGGCGTCAAAGGAAGCCGCGGGCCCGTGCAACGCCGTCACGGTGAGGCAAACGCCATTCACCGCCACCGACTGGCCGACCGCCACCTGAGCGGCAAGCGGCCCGGCATCGATGGAAAACCGGCGACCGGCGCCAAAGCGGGTCACGCTGCCGACAGTTCCCAAACACCGCACCAATCCGGTAAACATGGGTTGTTTCCCTCTTTTCACCGAGGTCCGTTAGAACGGAAATCCGGGCCCAGGCCCATGTGCACTATATGGGAAGGCGCTGGCGGCGAGAAGAAAAAAACGGGAAAACATTTGACACCACGCCTCCACTACCATATAGTACTCCAGTCGTAGCAAACGCTAACGCGGGCGTAGCTCAGTGGCTAGAGCACCACCTTGCCAAGGTGGGGGTCGAGGGTTCGAATCTCTTCGCCCGCTCCATTTTCCGGAAACCCCTTATACTTTTTGGTGTAAGGGGTTTTTCTTTATAGGCCATACCGTAGCTCCGACTTCCCCTTTCTATGTGGGGAATGAGACAGAGGATCCTAAATTCATTTAAGGAGAATTACAATCTTACCTATACTATTTCCGGTCATTGGTTCGATCAAAACGTTCCAAGTATATGCCAAATGTTTAGTTCTTCCTTCCTTGGTAGTGGCCCAAATCTTATACTCCTTCGACCCCCATCAGCATTTTAATACGATCGGAAATTTCGCCATTGCGGTTTTGCCATCGGCACTACGGGGAGCCTGTAATGCTTGCCTCTACATGTTTGGAATACTCGCGATTGAAAGCTACTTCGAGACCAAGGTGGCACCGGTAGCAACGGTTGGTTTTGCCATCCTCTCACAATTGTTTTTTGCGGTTTCTTTTATCCTGCTGGCCTTTCGGAATCAAATCCAAGTGGATAATAGTAACATCTGGATTGTCCTGTTCCTCATATGGGCTTTTCACACCAGAGAAATATTTTCGCCCATTAAGGACGAGCCATGTTATACTTGATTTTTTGTGATACTCATTCCTCCTTCTACACTCCACGGCGCACGATTTCATGCACGGTTGCCTCGGTACCGTTGGTTTGAAACGTGCTTTGATAGTTTGGCAACCAGCCAACGTTATCCATATCTTTTGGTTGCAGCAAGTTGATGCTGCCGGATTCATGCCTCGTCAACTGGAAATCGTCTTGCATAAGCGGTCCATTCCCGGCCGCTGGAGCGCCGGTTTTCCATGCAGAAAGGACGATGGCATGCTGACACGGGAACAACTGGAGGAAATCAGGAGATTCGACGGGCCTACCATCTGCAATGCCCTGGAGTGCTTCGGCCTGCGGCCAAAAACCGCCGGTTTCGCCTTGCCAGGCCTGCGGCCACGCACGCTGGTCGACCACCGCATGATCGGCTACGCCGCCACCGCCCGCGTCAGCGCCGCCCACCCGGGCGGTCCAACTGCGCCGGAGGCTCTGATGGCCTACTACCAGCACCTGCGGGACAGCCCCAAACCCAGCATCGCTGTGATTCAGGATGTCGACCCCCAACCGGTGGGATCCTTTTGGGGAGAAGTTCAGGCGACGGTGCACTGTGCGTTGGGTGCGGTCGGAACCCTGACCCTGGGCGGAGTGCGTGATATGGACGAAGTGGAACAGCTCGGCTTCCACTTCTTTTCCACCCATGTTCTGATATCGCACGCCAATATCCATGTGCTGGACAGCAATGTCGGGGTGGATATCCTTGGCGTTCGCATCAATCCGGCGGATTTGGTTTTCGCCGACAAGCACGGTGTGGTGGTGATCCCGAAACAAGCTGCGCCACGGCTGGCCCAAGCCTGTCAGGCCATTGCCGAGGCTGAAATGCCCATGCTACGCCCGTGCCGGGAGGCAATTCGCACCGGCGCCATGCCGACTATCGATCAACTGCGGCAATGGCGGGCCGACATGGCTCGAGCCCGCAGCGAAGTTTCCAAGATAACCGAATAAGAGGTACCCGAGATGCCGGCAAGCGGGGTATCTTGACCCACCACTTCCAGCCGACGCCATCGGGCGTCGGCTGTATTATGATGGAAAAGCTACACGGCTACTCGCTGTCCGAAGGCAGTGTCTTACGGATCGCCACCATCACCGATATCACCGCCAGGATCAGAAAAAGGAGGGCTATGGGTTGGGTGATAAAGGGCAGGAGCGAACCTTCGCCCGAAATCAGGGCGAGGCGGAGCTGGGTTTCCAACATCGTCCCCAGCACCATCGCCACGATCACCGGCGTGACCGGAAATTGGAGGAGAGACAAGACAAACCCGATGACGCCGAACAACAACGCCACCCACATATCGACAAAACTGAAGTTGAGGTTATAGCACCCGACCGTGCAGGCGATAAGAACTATGGGCAGCAGGTACTTCTTCGGCACCAGAAGAAGTTTGGGGAGCAGTGTGTTGGACGCCAGGTACATCACGCCAAACATCATGCAGGCGCCGATGATGAACGCCAAATAGATGCCATAGACGAATTCAGGGTTCTCGACAAAGAGCAGCGGACCGGGCTGGAGCCCGTGGAGCATCAGCCCCCCGATCAGGGCGGCAGTCACCACGTCTCCGGGGATGCCCAGGGCCAGCATCGGGATCATGGCCGACCCAATGGTCGCGTTGTTGGCTGCCTCCGGGGCGAGAACGCCGTCCACATTGCCGGCGCCAAAGGCCTCGGGATGCCTGGATCGCCCCCGTTTTGCGGTATCGTAGGATACGATGTTGGCCAAGCTGCCGCCAATCCCCGGCAGCATGCCGATGCCGACACCGATCAGCGACGAGCGGATCAGGTTCCAGACCGACAGACGTATTTCTGAAAACCGCAAGCCGCCTGTATCCACCATCTTGAGATCGTCCTGAACAATCTTGGCACTATCGGTGGAAACGTGGCGGAACACTTCAGCCACCACAAACAATCCAATCATGGCGGGCACGGGATTGATACCCGATTCCAGAATTTCCAGACCGAAGGTGTTCCTGGTGAGACCGATGACGGGATCGCTGCCAACGGTGATCACCGCCAGGCCGAAGAGACAGGACACGATGCCCTTGGAAATGGAATCGCCGGACAGGCTCACCACGGTGGTAAAACCGAAGAGGATCACCGCCACATATTCGAACGGACCAAACGCCAGGGCTAACCTGGCGAGCTGTGGCGCCAGGGAAATGAGGAACACCCAACTGACAACCGTCCCCACCAGGTTGGCGAAAATGCCCATACTCAGCGCCTTCGCTCCCCGCCCCTGTTTCGCCATGGGAAATCCGTCGAAGGTGGTCGCGATGGACGACGGGGTACCGGGCATGCCGAGGAGAATGGCGGAAACCAAACCGCCGGAAACGCCGCCGATATATACGGCCACCAGAATGGCAACGCCGGAAATAGCGTCCATGCCATAGGTCAAGGGGATGAGCAGGATTACTGCCAGGGTGGCGGTCAAGCCGGGTATGATGCCAAACAGTATGCCCAGGATTACACCCAGGAGCATTTCCACCAGCAAGGTCGGGGTCATGACTACCGATGCCGCTTCCCATAACGGTTCTGACATGCATTCTCCTCCCGGGTTGTGGAACGGAGCGCGGTTTCCCGACTGACAAGGCTGCACCCACCGCCGCGGCGGCCCGATTTACCACAACACCGTTGGCGGTAGGTAAACCTTGAAGATGCCAAAAAACAGGTGAAAGACGATCGTAACCCCGAGGGCGTAGCCCACCAGCCACAAGACGGACGCGCTGGAGCCAAAACGGAACCGGGAAAACAACGGCGGGAGGATGAGGAGGTAACCGAAAGTGGAAAGACGAAAACCGAGGTAGCAGACGCCAAGGATATAACCCATGGAAACCGCCAGGGCAACAAAGGAACGATAATCCACCTTTACCTTTAAGGTTGTGGCGTCGGGTTGTTGAACCGTGGCGATAAGCACGCCCGTAGCAGCCACCACCAGCGCAATACCGACCAACCGCGGAAAGCCGGTAACGCCCAGCCCGTCGTCGCCCCAGGCCATGGCCGATTCCCGCACATCCAGCGTGCACGCCAGACCGAAGCCAGCCAAACACAAGAGGGTAATTATGGTCCAGAATTTCATGGTTTCGTCTCCGCCCCACGATACCCGCCGACAAAGCTCGGTAACTGGAACGTTACCTTTTAAGTTCCTTGCCTATCTCCATGATGCTTTTGGAATCGGCTTCGAATACCTCCAGCCAGGCCGGACCGGGCAGGTAGGCTGCATCGGCGGATTGGCTTTCCATGAACTCCTGGAATTCGGCCGTGGCGACAATCCGGGCGAACGCGTCGTTCAGGATTTCCCGGACATCCTCCGGCAGGTTTTTGGGCGCCCACACGCCCGTCCGCATCTTGATGGCATTGTCGATACCGAGGTCCGTCACCAATTCAGCGCCGGGAAAATTATCGGATGGCGTGGCGTTGATAAAAGCCAGTACCTTTTCATCGCCGGACTGGACAAACCTGGCCACGTCGGAACTTGGCGCCGGGCGGATGTCAACCCGCCCGGCCATCAGGGCGGTGACCGAATCGTTGCCGCCGGACAGCGGCATATATTTAACGTCTTTATCGATGCCGAGAGCCATCAGGACCTGCATGCCGGAAAAGTGGGCCGATCCGCCGGTCCCCTGGATGCTGACCACGTACTTCCCCGGATTGGCCTTGGCGTCGGCGGCGAATTCGGTCAGGGTTTTCCAGGATTTTCCGTCGTCCCGGTTGGTCTTGACCGAAAATACGAACGGTATTTCCATCACCTGACACACCGGGTCAAAGGCGGAGCGCCAGTCCAGGGTGAGGGTACCCATGGCCTCCATGGTGAGAAGGGCGGAGTGGTGAAAAAGCAGGGTATAGCCGTCCGGGGATGCGTCGCGGACGGCGCGCAGCCCTTCCAGGGTGTTGGCACCGGACATGTTGATGACCAGCATGGTTTCCGGCAGGATGTTCTGCTTCTGGTTGATTTCGGCGATCTTTCTCGCCGCCAGATCCGACTGGCCGCCAGCCTTGTACGGCACAACAAGACGGATCTCCTTGGTGGGAAAATCCACCGCACCGACGCCGGCGGAAAGGAAAAACGCGGCACCGCAGACAATACCGAAAAGCAGGAGACGCGTGCGCATGGTAACCCTCCGTATACTGAGGAAGCGGACCAAACGGCGAGACCGGCTCCGTGACGCCGGTCGGAACAAAGATTGGAAACAGTTGGGCCAGGCGTACCGCGCCATTGCCACTGCGTGTTTATGGAGATCATAGAACCACAGTGTAATGGGAACGGTGCCGGCCTCCCGCGGCACGGCCCGGCCGGCGTACGCTTATCCGCCACACGTCAATTTTTCCATGGCTTGTTGGCCAATCGGATCCCAAAAACGGTGCGCGATCACCAAGGCGGAGTACATCGGGTTGAATGCCGCTTGCAATAAAAGCAAGCCGTCTGCCAGAAATACCTGTTCCCACTGACGCCTGGCTTCCCTTTTATCCCGGCTGTGGTACCTCCCGGCTGACAAAGGAGCTTGCAAAGTGGGCAACCAGGAAAATACCTGTATTCAGTGAAACTTACCGACAGGTCCCGGCGCCGCGTTATGCACGAAACCGTGCGGTATCGGCACCGCGGCCGCCACCAGCCGGGCCCGACCTGACCTCCGGCCGGAGAAAAGAGGGTGTTCATGACCACGATCGGCCTTATCGCCCCCAACCCCGATGTCTACGAAATCGCTGCCCGTTTGACCGGCACGCTGGGTCTGGACGGTAAAGTGGTGCTGCGGGTGGCCAGTATGGAGGACGGCGTGGTGGTGGCTCGGGAATTCGAGCGGTTGGGGGTCGAAGTCATCGTCACCCGTGGAGGGACCGGGGAGCTGATCAAGAATTCGGACGTTCGCGTCCCACTGGTGGATATACCCATCAGCGGCAATGAGATCGTTGCAGCTATCCAGGAGGCACGGCAGAGGACGGGACTGGCCAATCCCAAACTTGCGATCCTCGCCTACCGCACCATGTCCTATGGCATCGAATTGTTCACGCAACTTACCGGGCTGGATATGCGGATTTATGAACGTTCCAGCGGCGAGACCCTGGAAGCCGTGATGGAGCGGGTGGTGCAGGACGGCGCCGACGCCTTTATCGGCGGCAAGATGAGTCGGGATCTGGCGGTCCGCCGCGGTATCTGCGGCGTGGTGCTGGAAACCACGGAAGCCTCGGTCCGCACCGCCCTGGTGGAGGCGGAAAAGGTGGCAGCGCTGCGCCGGCTGGAGGAAACGAGGCTCCAGCGCATGCGCATGGTCCTGGACCTGTTCCCTGACGGCGTGATGGCGGTGGATAACGAGGGCCGCCTTCAACTGGCCAACCCGTCGGCCTTCCGGCTGCTGGGCCTCACGCCGGAAGCGGTGGGGAGCAAAGTGGATGCCGTGCTGCCCAACCTCGATCTGGCTTCCTGCCTGGACCGGGGCGAAACCCATCGCCACGTCATCTACCCGTTCAAGAACACGTCCCTGGTGGTGACGCTGCGGCCAATTCGGATCCGGGAGGATATCACCGGGGCGGTCATCACCATGCAGGAGGCGGGTAATATCCGTGAATTGGAGGCTAAGCTGCGGGATACCTATGCCAAAGGCTTGACCGCCACCCACCATTTCCGCGCTATCGCCGGCGAGTCGGAAACCATCCGCGCCACGGTACGCAAGGCGGAACTTTATGCCGCCACCAAGGGAACCATCCTGATCACCGGTGAAACCGGAACGGGCAAGGAAGTTTTTGCCCAATCCATCCACAACGCCAGTCTCTGCCGGCAAGGACCCTTCGTGGCGGTGAATTGCGCAGCGCTGCCGCCGTCGTTGCTGGAGTCGGAATTGTTCGGCTACGAGGAGGGAGCCTTTACCGGCGCCATGCGCAACGGCAAGCCGGGCTATTTTGAACTGGCCCATGGCGGCACCATTTTTCTGGACGAGATTTTGGAGATCGACCGGTACGGCCAAACCAGACTTCTGCGCGTTCTCCAGGAGCGGCGCAGCATGCGTTTGGGCGGCGGTCGGTACATACAACTGGATGTGCGGGTCATTGCCGCCTCGAACCGCAATCTCAAGGTGTTGGCGGACAGGGGAGAATTCCGGCCGGATTTGTACTACCGCCTCAGCGCCCTGACCCTGCACCTGCCGCCGTTACGCAAACGGCCCGGCGACGTGAAACTGCTGGCCCAGCATTTCGCTTCCGCCACCTTGGGTCTGTATGAAGGGGAAAGCCATTTCACCCCGCGGGCCCTCTCCTGCCTGGCGGAGCAGGAATGGCCCGGCAATGTCCGGGAACTGCAGAACGTGATCGAACGGCTGTGCCTGTTCTATGCCAACAAACCCTTCGACCTCGATGCGGTACAGGCTGCCTTGACCACCGATCCGTGGGATGACGACGACCGCGAGACGGCGAATGAACCATCGGAAAAAGACCGCATTCTCGCCGCGCTCCGGTCCGCCGGCGGCAACCAGGGACGGGCGGCGAAAGAACTGGGCATCAATCCGAGTACCCTCTACCGCAAAATGCGACGCTACGGCATCCAGAAATTTTAATGCCTCCGCTCATCCCCTCCCCCGCACCATCCACTCCCATCCCGACCACGACGGATCGCTCCGGTGTGCGGTCAGCGCCAGCCGATGCGGTTCTCTGTCGCGCTTTCACTTCAAACACACACACCCATTTTCTCATTCTGCATGAGTTCGCGCAGGCCGCTGCCCGAACCCTTGCACCGGCGGCTTGTATTTCCGTCCGGATCAGGGAAAAAGCATCCGCCATTCTTGGGTAACCCGGCCTGACTACCCCCATGCCGAAAAGTTTTCCGACAGATCGCGGTCTGGCAAAGCCGTTGTATCACGATTACCTCAGGAAGGTTTTGCCCACACCGGCAACGCCAGCCGGTTTTTCCCAACACCACCCAGGAAGAAAGCGAGTCCCCATGCCAGATCGGAGCATACTGCCGGATACTCTCGAAAGCTTCTTGTGCGATGTCTACCGGGCGGTGGATATGCCCGTGGCCGACGCCAAACTCTCGGCCCGGCTCATGGTTCAGTCCAATCTGTGGGGGGTGGATTCCCACGGCGTACTTCGTCTGCCGCCCTATGTTTCGAGACTGCGGAAAAAGGTGGTCAATCCCCGGCCGGAAATCAGGAGTGTGAAACCGGAAAACGTCAGTCTGCCGGTGGATATTCTGAACGGCGACGACGGACTCGGCTATGTGGTTGGCCATGCCGGCATGCGGGTCGCCATCGACAAGGCCCGGCGCTTTGGCATCGGCATTGTTGTTACCACGCGGAGCAACCATTATGGCGCCGCCAGCCTGTATTCGCACATGGCGTCGGATGCCGGGCTAATCGGTTTTTCCACCACCAACGTCATCCCCAGTATGGGAATGACCGGTGCCGCGGGAACGGTGGTGGGCAACAATCCCATCGCCCTGTCGGTGCCGATCCCCGACGCCACCGCCTTCACCATCGATATCGGGCTGTCGGTGGTGGCGATGGGAAAACTATTCCTGGCGCAGAAGAAGGGCGAAAAGATTCCCACCTCCTGGGCCGTGGCCCGGGACGGTAGCCCAACCGACGACCCTACCGAGGCACTGGCCGGACTGCTCCTGCCGCTGGGAATGCACAAGGGTTTGGGATTGGCGCTGGCGGTGGAAATTATCACAGGCGCCCTCGCCGGCGAGGCGATGCTGGACGAACTCAAGAGCAAATACAAGCACCCGGAACTGCCCAGCCTCAATTCCCACCTGTTTGCCGCTGTGGATCCATCATTCTTCGTCGGCAGGGAAAGGTTCTCCGCCATGATGGCTACCTTCCGCGACCGGTTGAAGCGCATCCCGATGCGGCAGGCAGGAGACGCCCTCATCATCCCGGGGGAAATCGAAGCCAGGACCGAAGC
>JAJBSZ010000378.1 GCA_020861125.1 Planctomycetota bacterium
CAGCGGCAGGACCAAACCTCCGCCGGACGCCCGCGGGGAGCCGGCTGTCCCACCCGGCTGTCGCTGGCGTCCGTCTCCCGCCCACGGCCAACGGGCGCCCTTTCCCGCCGCCGAAAGGGCGTTTTCGAAAAAACACGCGTCGTTTGTCCGTGGCGGCGGGTGGTTGAAAAACCGCGACTGGAGCGGTTGGATCTTGCAAAAGTCGCCGAAAAAGCATACTGTATGGGTTCCTGCGCGCCGGTTCCAGCCTCACGGACTCCTGGTGGCTGGCGACGCCGCCATGTTGGCCCCGGCGCCGTCGGGGATCAGAAAAAAGGTCAGGCCCATGACCGACAACCCGGATTTCACCATATCGGCCCTCGGAAAGTGCACCATCGACTCGCCGCTCGTCGATGCGTTTGGCGATTACGCCTCCTTCGTGTCCGATGACAGCCGCTGTCTCTACGACGATCGGTTGGACAGCGTCGTCCACCGGGCCTGCAACCCGGAAAGCCTGCCCGCCATGGAACTGGCCGGGCCGCGCCGGCGCATCTATTTCGACCCGTCCAAGTCCCGTGCCGGCGTCGTCACCTGCGGCGGCCTTTGCCCGGGCATCAACAACGTCATCCGCGGCATTACCTTCTGCCTCTACCACCAGTACGGCGTCCGGAAGATCTACGGCTTCCAGTACGGCTATGAAGGCTTTATCCCCAAATACAAACACGACGCCATCCTGCTCACCCCCGACCTCGTGGATCCCATCCACGAACGCGGCGGCACCATTCTCGCGTCGAGCCGGGGCGAGCAGCCGGTGGACGAAATCGTCGATTGTCTCGACCGCATGGACATCAACCTCCTGTTCGCCATCGGCGGCGACGGCACCATGCGGGGCGCCCAGGCCATCGCCCAGGAGATCGCCCGGCGCGAACTGAACATCTCGGTGGTCGGCATTCCGAAAACCATCGATAACGACATCAGCTTTACCGATACCTCCTTCGGTTACCAGACCGCCTACTCCATGGCCATCGAATCCATCCGCTCCGCCCACACCGAGGCCAAGGGCGCGCCCAACGGCGTCGGGCTGGTCAAGCTCATGGGCCGGCATTCGGGCTTTATCGCCTGTTCCGCCACCCTGGCCCAACCGGACGTCAACTTCGCCATCATCCCCGAAGTGCGCTTTGAACTGGAAGGTCCCAAGGGTCTGTACGAAGAACTGCGGAAGCGTTTGGATCGGCGCGGCCATGCCGTCATCGTGGTGGCCGAAGGCGCCGGCCAGGACCTCATGAAAGGCACCGGCCTGACCCGCGTCGGCACCCGGACCGACGCTTCGGGCAACCTTAAACTCAAGGATATCGGCGTCTTCCTCCGCGATGGCATTACCGAGTGGTTCCGGGAGAAGAAAATTCCGGTCAACGTCAAGTACATCGACCCGAGCTACAATATCCGTTCCGTTCCCGCCAACCCGGTGGACAGCGTGTTCTGCGGCCAACTGGCCCGGCACGCGGTGCATGCCGCCATGACCGGGCGCACCGACATGCTGATCGGCAACTGGCGGCATTCCTTCGTCCATGTGCCCATCGCCACCGCCATCTCCGCCCGAAAAAAGGTAAATCCCTTCAGCGGGCTGTGGCGCAGCGTCCTGGAAACCACCGGTCAGGCCAGCCTCCTCAACACTTAACCACCACGTCACCATCCGGGGCGTAGCGCAGTCTGGCAGCGCGCCTGCTTTGGGAGCAGGAAGTCGGCGGTTCGAATCCGCCCGCCCCGACCACTTCCACCGCCGCATCCTGCCTGGGATGCGGCTTTTTTACTCTGCTGACACCCCACCGTTTGGCCGCGAGGATCCCGCGAGGCCAGGCCCTCCCTTTCGCGATCACACCCTGCGGCTTCGAGGCATCACCCCATGCACGAGGACAGCACATTGACAGGGAGGGAGTACGCATCCGGAGGTCCGACATGACCAAGGCTGAACACCACAACGGCAAGGGCAAACCCGCAAAACCCTTTGATCCCGTTTTCGACGAACTGGTTCCCGACGCGGCTGTCACCCACCCCAACCGCCATTCCAAATCGGCGCCCAAAGGTGATAGCGGCCTGGAAGAGAAGCCGCAGCACGACGAATACGGCGATTCCATGCCGGCGAAAACGCCGTACCGAAAATTCACCGCCAAAGAACTGGCACGGGAACCCAATCCGGACGAATTGATCAACGGTTAAGGCTTCCTATTCCGTTTCTCCAGCGGCGGCGGCCACCGCCGCCGCCGTCGTTGGACAACGCTTGCCGGATTTTATCCGACAAACCGTGAAAGCGACCACCATTTTCCCGGCAACTGTACAGTACCGTGTACGCTTTTCGATAACCGCGGAAAAAGGGGGGAAACTATGCTTGGATCGGTGGTGTGCGGTATCCTGGTGCTGATGGGATTGCTTTCGGGCGGCATCGAGGCGGGCGAAGACGACTATCTCGCCATGCGGGGCGGCGCGGCAGACGGCAAGACCCACGTCAATCTGTTCCAGATGAACTGGCAACCGGCGGCAGCCAAACCGCTTGATTCGGCCATTGCCAGCGCCGACCGAGTCCTCCCGGAAGCGCAGTTCGCCTCCGGCGGGTACCTGGCCTGGAAAAATAGCTGCGTCCAGATGCCGTCGGTGGTGGTGGGCCAATTGGTGGTGCCGGATCAACCGGAGGGCTTCGGCCAAATTGCCCCCTACGTCACCAAGGGTGAAAGCGAAGAACTCCGGTTCCTCGAAATACTGGCGGAAAAACTGACAGAATGAACCGCCAGGACACCGTTGCCTCCCACGATAGCCCCAGCCATGGCTGGGGTTTTTTTCCCACCGTTGCGGACGGTGGGAATTCGCTTGCGGCCATCGATATCCGGTGCGCGCATCGAAACCACTGCGAAACCTTACGGCCTCGAGCATGTGCCGCTTTCCTGCCACCGCCATGGTATCCCCCCCCCTAGGACTCCAGCAGCATGATCCGGTCCCTGGGAAGGGACAGCCAGTCCGGCCGCTGCCCCTGGCGGTCTTTTCCGTATTTCCACCAAAGTTCGCCCGCGTGACCTCCGTAACCCTCTGGACGGGGCCGGAAAATCACCACCTCCTCGAAGGGCTCGTCGTACTGTCGGGCCGCCAGCACCGGGATGACGTTGGCCATGGTCTGTTCGGCGCCGGACGGGACGGGGCGGAAATCATGGGCCCGGACGCCGATATGGGTGACGGCAGCGCCGATGGGCTCGGCCGTCTCCAGGTCGATCCCCCAGTCCACGGCATGAAGCTGCCGTTCGGCCAGCCGCCGGATGGGAGAAATATTCTTGCAGCCGGTCAGCCGGGCCACCGTGACGCGACCGGGCCGTGCGAACAGGCGCCGGGTCGGACCCATACCCACGATCCGCCCGTCGTCGATCACCGCCAGGTGGGAACACAACTGGTAGGCATCGTCCCGGTTGTGGGTGACCAGAACCACGTCCCGGCACGACGCCAGAAGATCCCGCACCATGATCCGCGTCTGTTCCCGCAGGTAGGCGTCCAGGGCGGAAAACGGCTCGTCCAGAAGCACCATTTCCGGCCGGGCGGCCAGCAGGCGGGCCAGCGCCACCCGCTGCTGCTGGCCGCCGGAAAGCTGGTGCGGAAACCGGTGCGCCAGGTCTTCCAGCCGAAACTGCCCGAGGAGCCGCGTCAAAGCCAGGCGGCGTTCAGCCCCGCGTTCGGCCATTCCCGCCTGAATGTTCTGGCCCACGGTCATGGAGGGAAACAGGGCATAACTCTGAAAGAGGTACCCGACCCGCCGGCGCTGGGGCCGCAGGTCGATACCGCTACGGGAATCGAAGAGCACCCGCCCGTTCAGAACCACCCGGCCGCGGTCGGGCCGGTCGATGCCGGCGAGGCATTTCAGGGTCATGCTCTTGCCGCCGCCCGAGGCGCCGAGCAGCCCGAAACAACCGTCGCTGGCGAAGTCCACGGCAAGGGAAAACCCGCCCCGGCCGAACCGCTTTTCCAGGCTCACCTCCAGGCTCATGGCCGCGCCTTTCCCGCCTGCCGCCGCTCCCGAGCCAGGAAAAAATTCATCGCTGCCACCACGGCGAAAGACAGGATCATGATGATCAGCACGTAGCGGTAGGCGCTGTCCATGTCGCCGGCGGCCACAGCCGAATATACCGCCAGGGGCAGGGTGCGGGTTTTGCCGGCGATGTTGCCGGCGATCATGGTGGTGGCGCCGAACTCGCCCATCCCGCGGGCGAACGCCAGCACCGCGCCGCCCGCCACGCCGGGCAGCGCCGTGGGCAGGACAATCCGCCAGAAGATCCGCCGCTCGGACAACCCGAGGGTCCGGGCCGCCGCCACCAGGTCGCCGTCCACCTGCTCGAACGCCCCCCGCGCCGCCCGGTACATCAGCGGAAACGACACCACCGCCGCCGCCAGCACCGTCGCGCCCCAGGAAAAGGCGATCTTGTAGCCGAACACCCGGTAGACCATCTGGCCCAGCGGCCGGTTGACGCCGAACAACAACAGGAGAAAAAACCCGACCACGGTGGGGGGCAACACCAGGGGCAGGGTAAACACCCCGTCCAGGATCATTTTCCCATACCGGCTTCGCAAACCGGCGACGAACCGGGCCGCGGCCACGCCGGCGAAAAAGGTGACGACGATGGCCGCGCCGGCGGTCTGCAACGAGATGATCACCGCGCTGTCGGCGAGAGTCCGCATGGCTTCGGTTCCTAGTGCATAGTCAGGATTGAGATCGTGGTTATGTACACAGTCAATTGATATCCACATTTTTAAAATTGACTGTGTACTATCGGTTCGGCGAGAAGCCGTAGCGGGCGAATACGGCCAGGGCCTTGTCCGACCCGAGGTAGTCGACGAACAGCCGCGCCGCCTCCGGCTGGCCGCTCGCCCGCAGGACGCCGACCGGATAGATGACCGGCTGCGCCAGGCTGCCCGCCGGCGCTTCCGCCACTACCGTCACCCGGTCGGTGGTGGCGGCGTCGGTGGCATAAACAATACCGGCGTCGGCGCTCCCCTCCGCCACCCAGTGCAGTACCTCGGTGACGTTGGTGCCGAAGCTGGCCCGGGCCGCCACCCCTTCCCAAAGACCCAAGCTGGTCAACGCTTCCTGCGCGTACTGGCCGGCCGGGACGCTGGCCGGGTCCCCCAGCGCCACGGTGGCTGCCTCGGCGATGGCGGTGAAATCGCCGCCGCCGCCGTTACCGCCACCAGTCCCGGCGGGGCGGATGAGGACGATCCGGTTTTCCAGGAGATCGACCACGCTCGTGGGATCAACAAACCCGGATGCCACCAGCGCCTCCATCTGCCGGCTCGCCGCCGACAGAAAAACGTCGGCTTCCAGACCGTTTTCAATCTGCGCCTGGAGTTTGCCCGAACTGTCGTAGGTCCCTTCAACCGTTATCCAGGGATAGATCGCCTGAAAATCGGGAATCAGTTCGGTAAAGGAATACTGCAGACTGGCGGCCGCAGCGACGAGGATGGTCGTCGGTTCGCCACTCCAGCCCGTCGCTCCGAGAATAGTTGCCAAGGCCACAAGCACAGCCCGCACCGTTCGCATGATGTTTCCCCTCTCCAGTATGGTTGCTGTAGCTGCCGCCGTCACCGGATACACGGCGACGCACCGGCGCCCGAAAGGAATCAGGCCGCGCCGTCGAAGCCCTTCGGGTGGTTGCGATGCCACTGCCAGGCAGTGGCGATGATGGTCTCCAGATCGGAATGGGCCGGCCGGAAGCCGAGCAGCCGTTCCGCCTTGGCGTTGGAGGCCACCAGTTGGGCCGGGTCACCGGGCCGGCGCGGCAGAATCTGTTCCGGAATGGGCCGGCCCGTCACCCGCCGGGCCGCCGCCACCACCTCCCGGACGGTGGAACCGGTGCCGGTTCCCAAGTTGCAGATCTCGCCCGCTCCGCCCCGGCGCAGATGGCGCAGGGCCGCCAGGTGGGCGTGGGCCAGATCGGTGACGTGGATGTAATCGCGGAGGCAGGTGCCGTCGGCGGTCGGGTAGTCGTCGCCGTAGATGCCGATGTATGGCCGCTCCCCCGCCGCCACCTGCAGCACCAGCGGCACCAGGTGCGTCTCCGGCCGGTGGTCCTCCCCCAGCCGGGCGTCCCGGTGCGCGCCGGCGGCGTTGAAGTAGCGCAGGCACACCGTGCGCGGCCCGCCGGCGTTGGCCACCCAACGGCACATCTCCTCCACCGCCAGTTTGGTCTGGCCGTAGGGATTGGTGGGTCGGGTCGGCTGTTCTTCGTCCAGAGGCGTGACCGCCGGGTCGCCGTAGGTGGCGGCGGTGGAGGAAAATACCAAAGCGCCGACGCCGTGCGCCACCATGGCCTCGAGCAGCACCATGGTGCCGTAGACATTGTTCTGATAGTAGGCGAGCGGCTTGGCGACGCTTTCCCCGACCTGGGAATTGGCCGCGAAGTGAATGACCGCCTCGACGTCCTGCTCCCGGAAAACCCGGTCGAGGAACTCCCGATCGCGGATGTCACCGACGTAGAGCCGCGCTGCGGGATGCACCGCCGCCCGGTGGCCGGTCTGCAGATTGTCGACCACCACCACCGATTCGCCGCCGTGGATCAGCTCCACCACCGTGTGGGAACCGATGTAGCCAGCGCCGCCCAGAACCAGTACGCACATGCGTTATGTCCTCCTTCCGCCGGGCGACCGGTTTTCGGCCCGGGCGGTGATTGGAAACGCCACCGCCGTTCTCCGCCGGTTGACGCCGGTAACCGGCGGCGGTACCATAAACCAAGTCTCCATCCGGGCACCACCGGCGCGGCGGACCCGACGGCATGGCAAACCCGCGCGGCCGCCCGGCATTGTCCCACAGGGATCGGGTGACCGCAAGCCCCGACCCCTGCTACCGGCATCCCGAAAGGAGCGCCCGCATGCAATACCTCACCCTGTTTCCGGAAACCGCCAACCCCGTCACCGCCTCGCAGATCGCCCTGGGCTGCGATCACTACGGCGGCCGCCGGCCGGAGGATCTCGCTCGGCGGATCATGGACACCTATTTCGAGCTGGGCGGCACCGTCTTCGACACCGCCCATGTTTACTCCCAGGAACGTCCGGGCGAGGTGTCCGGCAGCGAGCGGGTCGTGGGCCAATGGATCGCCGACAACGGCGTCCGCGACCGGGTCGTCCTGGTGACCAAGGGCGTGCACCCGGATCGGTCCGACATGCTGACCAGCCGCATTACCCGGGACAATATCCGGGACGACCTCGCCGCCAGCCTGGAAACGCTGGCGGTGGATCACGTCGACGTCTGGTTCCTCCACCGGGACAATCCCGCCATGCCGGTGGGGGAGATCGTCGATATGGTTACGGAACTGGTGGACGAGGGTCGGGTCCGGCATGTCGGCGCCTCCAACTGGACGGCGGAGCGGATCGCGGCGGCCAACCAGTACGCCCGGCAGCACCACCGCCGCCCCTTCGAAATCGCCCAGATCCAGTGGAGCTTCACCGTCTCCACCCCCGAATCGTGGGAAGACCCCACGGTGGTATGCATGAACGATCGGGAATACGCCTGGTATGCGGCGGAAAAGTTCCCGCTCATGGTGTTTTCACCCCAGGCCCGCGGTGTGGTCGCCAAGATGCTGGCGGGCGGAAAGGAAGCCGTGCCCGAAAACTGGGCCCGGCGCTTTATGCTCGAGGAAAACCGCGACCGCATCGAACGCTGCCGGCAACTCGGCGAACGCACCGGCCGCAACCCGGCCGGCATCTGCCTGTCCTACCTCACCTCCGCTCCCTTCCCGGTGCTGCCGGTGATCGGCTGCAGCAGCCCGGAACAGGTTCGGGATTCCCTGCGCTTCTCCGACGAGGTGCTGAGCGAGGAGGAGCGGGCGTTTCTGGTGACGGACGACTGACGCGGTAGCCCGCCCGGATGGAACACGGACTGTTGCCTTGGTTTCAGGCCCCGCCGACACGGCGGGGCCTCTGGTTTGTCTGCCACGAGCGATCAATGCCGGAAGAAGGCGGTGATGCCGGCGCCGGCGATGATCAGCGCCAGGCCGATGCCGGTGAGGATCAGCTCCCGCCGGCTGCGGTGTTCTTTCAGGAAGACGATGCCGCCGATGGTGGAGATGACCACGCTCAGTTGCGACAGGACAAAGCCGGTGGCGATGCCGTTCCGGTCGGCCGAGATCAGGTAGGTCAGCGAGGCGACGGCGAAAAACAGGCCGGAGAGGATGTGCCGCCAGGAGACCTTCTGGGTGACGGCGGCGGCGTGGCGGCTGGCGAACACGTAGACCAGGGCGGCGGCCAGCATCCCGACCGATTGCGGAAAGAAGATCTCCGTGCCGGAGGTGTCGACGATCTGCGGTATGGCGCTGTAGGCCAGGTAGCCGGCGGTGGTCAGTAACAGGATAAGCAGCGCACGCTTGTCGAGGCTGCCTTCGGCGCCGCCGTCGCGGACGGTGGTGAGATACACGCCAACGACCACGAGAAGCAGCCCGCCGAAGCCGACCCATTTGGCGGAGCTTCCCGCCCACTCGTTGAAGACGAACACGCCGAGGAGGGTGGTCCCCACCAACTGCAGACCGGTGGAGATGGGCATGGTGCGGGCGACGCCGAGGCGGGCGAAACCGGTGTACTGGCCGATCTGGCCGACCACCCACAGCGCTCCCGAGAGAAAACTGAACAGGAAGACGTGGCCGGTGGTTTCCGGACGGGCAATGAGCAACACCGCCAAGGCCGCGAGGAAGGTGCCGGCGGTGGTACCGAGAATCTGGTTCGAGGGCTTGCCGCCGATTTTGGCGACGGCCAGGGGCATCAACCCCCAGCCCAGCGCCGGGATGAGGCCGATGAGCAAGGACATGGCGTTTCGCTTTCCGCTTGAGCCGGCGGTCGCCGGACCACCCTCACCTCCCGAACCCGGCGCGCGGTCCAGACGCCGATGACGGCGCCTTCCGGTTCAGTACATGACTGTCGCCGGGGCGGGACGGCAACCTGCGTCTTTTTCCCGACGCGAACGGTATTACGGTGGCGGTTGGCGAACGCCGTCGCCCTTATCTTTTCACCACTATCCAACCAGCCAGCACCTTCCGGCCGTTGGTCCGATACCATCCAACATGGTGCGGGAAAAGCAGTGGATCCCACTGCCTTTCCTTTCTGCGGTCGGGTTCGGCCTCCATCGTATCCCGAAAAATACATAAAAAGTCGGATCTGTTGGGCGTGAACGGCGATAGTATCAGTTTTATGAGTAGGGATCGAGCCGCTCCATCACCCTCGGAACAACCCTGGGCCGCGATGGGGTGGTCGGCGGTTTACCCTTGTGTGCAGGGGAAGACTTTTGGAAGGAGTCAGGATGCGTACCTCTTTATTGCAATTGGTTCTATTCCTCATAGTTTCCACTGCGTTCTGTGGGGAAAATGAGTGGTTTTACCTGGGGTATGAGTACCTGGCTCCGGCACGAGAGGAAATAAAGGAGATTGAGCGGCAAACCCAGCACTGGTTTCCCAATGTGCGAGGGGGTAAAGAGGTGCCGGATTTCCATGACGCGCTCTTGAATGACCCCAATCTTGTCCAGGCGGTTATTGATTACGGCGGCAGATCATCGGCAAGAATCTATGACATGGATCTTACTCCAAAAATCAGGCGGATTCTGAAATTGTGGTTGGGTGTGGACGGTGAAGTCGACAGCCGCAAATTTGCCGAAAATATAGTGGATTACCTGGATGGACTGGCCTTTGTTTTCGCTGGCGACGACCTCGTCCCCGCCAATATCCGTTCTGCCGATCCGGGAGAAACGCTCGATCGGTTCTGTGGCATTTTTGAAGCCATTTATCTCTTGTACTGGCCGACGAGGCATCCGGTCCTCATGGACTGCATCGAGACTTCCCCTGACCCGAGACAATGCCTGATGGCTATTCGTCCCCCGTTTCCGCACCGGATCAGCGAAGATGCGTTGACGAAACTGAAAATCATTAATGACATGAAATTGTTGGCGAATGGATATCGTGCGTTCAGTAAACTCAGCAAAGATTTGGAATCATGGAAGATTGATGCGGATCCATTTTTAAGGTTTCTGGCGATTGGCCTGAACAAGGTTATCCTCGTCAACGAAGGAGGGAACCACAAACCAGCCATGGCCGCTGTGGTGGTGGGGCGGCGTGGCGATGTGGTTTTGACCGGGAGCGATGAAGGCGACTTCATCTTTGGCGGGTTGCAATCCAGTGAAATAACGGGTGGCAAAGGGAACGATTATCTGGTGAGCGGCAACGGCGATACCGTTTTTCATTTTTACCAGGGCGATGGCAAAGATTTTATTTTCGCGCATCCAATGTTTTCCTATGGGGATGATACCCTGGTATTTCATGGGCGCAATTTCAGCGACGCCAGAATCACCACCCATGCGGGCGAGTATGACGAGGTATGGCATGTCCGAATTTCTTTTGATGATTCGGATGATGAGGTGTGGATCGATTCTTTTCACACCATGCTTTTCGACGAAAGTGCCAGCCGTTTCAAAATAAGAAACATTGTTTTTGAGGAGAAGACGCTTCGGGCTGAGGAAATTTTACTCTTAAATGGGGAGGGGAACTCTTCGGTAACGATAAAATATACCAATGTGGCAGTGAAGGCCATCCTATAGAAATATTCATTGATTTTTAAGTTGTCATCCAC
>JAJBSZ010000111.1 GCA_020861125.1 Planctomycetota bacterium
CTCCAGTCCGCAGTTTCCTTTCTCGGCCTGTGCGCGGCTAGCCCGTTTCACCAACGGGGACGCGCCGGTGCCTGTCACCACTATACCCGCTTGCGCGCCATGTGTCATTGTTTCTGGAAACAATTCTTGTCAAAACTCTTCCGATTCCACCCGAAGGGGAAGGACCGTTTTTACCGCCGCGGCGGCGGCCGGCAGGATTTCCGGACGATGATCTGGGTATCCAGCCGGTAGCTCTTCGGCGGGGTGATTTCATGGTTGATCAGTCCCTTCATCATCTGGATGGCCATATGGGACATTTCCCGCTCCGGCACCGCCACTGTGGTCAGCGGCGGATCGGTGTGGGCGGCGAATTCGATGTTGTCGAAACCCATGACCGAGAGGTGGTCGGGAACGCGCAGTCCGCGTATTCTGGCGGCGGAGAGGGCGCCGATGGCCAGCATGTCGCTCGCCGCAAAGATGGCGGTGGGCGGCGGCGTGGCATCGAGAAGGGCAATGGTTTCCCGCTCGCCGTTGCCGATGGTCGGTTCGGCCGATCGGAGGTAGGCCGGCCGGACGGGCAGGCGATGGGCGCGCATGGCCGCGACATACCCTTCGACCCGGTCCTCGACCCGGCGGACGCTGCCGCGGGGTCCGGTTATGAGGGCAATCCGTTTGTGTCCCATGCCAATGAGGTATTCGGTGGCCGCCGTCGCGGCGGCGGCGTTGTCGAAACCGGCCTGGCAGAGGTGCGGGTTGTTGGGCGAGGTCCAGATCACCACGCAGGGGATGCCGCTGGCCTGCAGGCGGAGGATGTGGCTCTCGTTCTCCACGGCATGGCCGAGCAGGATGACGCCGGCCACCCGCCGCGTCAGGAACTGGTTGAGAACTGCCTCTTCCTTGTGGGCACTGAACTCGGAGCAGCCGAGGATCAAAGACATGCCGAGTTCGGTGGCCGCCTCCTGCACCTGCAGGATGGTATTGGCAAAGGCCGGAGAGATGACGGACGGGATGATCAAGCCGATGAGGAGCGATTTGCGCCGGGTGAGCTCGGCCGCGCCGGCGTGGTAGGTGTACCCGAAACGATTCATTATATCCAGGATGGTTTCCCTGGTTTCGGGGCGAACCTTGTCCGGTTCGAAAAGCGCCCGCGAGACCGTTGTTCGCGAAACCCCGGCCAAATCGGCAATCTGTTGCATGGTGACATCAGCCACGTCTTTCTCCCTGCTGGCGAACCTTCCGTTATAGCATACCGGGAAAATGTTCACGAGAACATTTTTTCCGGCAAAATGCTTGACGGAAGGTCCTGCGGTGGGTACAAACGCAAGCATTCCTAATTTAGCTTCCATACACTTGCCCGACGCCCTGATCCTATACCGTTTGCCTTTACCTGAACGCGGAACATACCACGAACCGCATCATCTCTACCGGTCGCCGGCAATGTTCCCGCGAACATCGGCTGGCAACGAAAGGGGATCGCATGCAGGAAATTCTCCTGGATTACGGTGATAGCAAAATGCGGGTACAATTGCCGGATACCGCCACGGTGGTCCGGTACGGGTCGACCTACCGCGATCCGGAACCCGTCGGGGATTCGGTGGAACTCACCCGGGCCGCCCTGGCCAAACCGCAGGACGGCCCGCCGCTTCGGGAGCGGGCCGGCCCCGGTGTCCGGGTGGTCATCGGTTTTCCGGATCGGGTCAAGGGCGGGTCCCATCCCCGGGCCCACCGCCGCGTCGCCATCCCGCTGGTGGTCGAAGAGCTTCTCGCCGGCGGCTGCCGGCTGGAAAACATCACCCTGCTATGCGGCATGGGCCTGCACCGGCAAAACACCCTGGAGGAATTCTACGGCTACCTGGGTCGGGAGATCGTCGATCGCTTTTATCCCGACCGGCTGGTCAACCACGATGTGGAAGCGCCGAGCCTCAAGGAGTACGGCGTCGATGGCATGGGCAACCGGGTCCAGTGCAATGCCCTGCTGCACGATGCGGATCTGGTGGTGATGATCGGCCACTGCGCCGGCAACCCGTACGGCGGCTACAGCGGCGGGTACAAAATGCTTGTCACCGGCTTTTCCGGCTGGCAGTCCATCGCTTCGCATCATTGTCCGTCCACCATGCATCGGGACGACTGGTTGGGCGGCTCCCCGGACCAGCATATGCGCGCGCAGTTCCAGTCCATCGGCCGGGCGATGGAGAAGGGGATGGGCAAGGATGTTTTCGAAGTGGACGCCGTCCTCGGGCAGTCTGCCGATGTACTCGACGTCAAGGCGGGGAGCATCACTGCCGTCGAAGAAGCCACCTGGCCGCTGGCGGAGCGCCGGACCTTTGTGCCGCTGGACCTGCCGGAGCCGGCGGACGTGCTGGTGGTGGGGCTGCCCCGGAATTTTCATTACGGACCCGGCATGGGGTCAAATCCCATCCTCACCGGCCTGGCGCTGGGCGGTCAGCTTTCCCGCTGCTGGCACGCGCTGCGGCCCGGCTGCGTGGTGGTGGCCGCCTGCGTTGGCGACGGCTGGTTCAACGACCGGTGGTTCCCCTCCTATGCGGCCACCTACGACGCGATGATGCGCTTCCAGAACCCCACGGAATTTCTGGCTTCCGCCGATGCCCAGGCCATCACCGACAACTACGAGTACAAATATTCCTACTCCAACTACTATGCCTACCATCCCTTCCACGCCATGTCGATGATCAGCGGCGGCGCCGTTCTGGGCCAGCGCTGCGCCGCGGTCATCATGGTCGGGGCGAAAAAGCCCGCCTACGCGCGGGGCATGGGCTATACCACCGTGGGCACCTTCCCGGAGGCTATGGCGCTGGCGGAGCGGTATGTCGGCAACAATCCGAGAATCCTCTGCACGCCCGAATGTTATTCGGGCGGAGCGGCGGTCCACCTGCTGCGCCGGTGATGCCAACCACCTGCCGGAACGACGCGGCCGGGTTCTTCAGCCATAGCGGATACCGAAGAGAGGGGGCAAACGTGCCGAACATTCTCATCACTTCCAAAAATTTCGATGTGGCGGCGGCGGGTGGGCACCGGTTTTTCCCCGACGGCTATGCGATTCTCGACAATCCCTACCTCGGGAAAAAAATGCCGCCGGAGGAGTTGCGCCGGCTCATCGCCGACGCAGATGGTTTTCTTCTCGGTATGGATCAGGTGGATGCCGCGGTTCTGGAGGCAGCGCCGAGGCTCAGGGTGGTGGCCAAATTCGGCGTCGGCCTGGATACTGTCGACATCCCGGCCGCCACGGCCCGGGGCGTTGCCGTTGCCAACGTGCCCGCCACCACCGCCGTGTCCGTGGCCGACCTCACTATGGGGCTGATGCTTGGCGTCAGCAAGCTGATCGTGTACACCAACCGCCGCGTCCTGGCCGGGATGTGGCCGCAGGATCGCGGCCACGACATCACCGGCAAAACCCTGGGCATCGTCGGCTTCGGCCGCATCGGCCAGGCCGTGGCCAAACGGGCGCGCGGGTTCGACATGACCGTCCTGGCTTACGATCCGCAGTTCAACGAAGCGGCGGCGCGGGAATTGGGGGTGGTCCGGGCGACCCTGGATGCCATCACCGAAACGGCCGACTACATAACCCTGCACATCCCCTTGACCCCCGAGGTCCGCCACCTGTTCGACGCGGCCCGCCTGGCCCGGATGAAGCCCGGCTCCTACCTGATCAACGCCGCCCGGGGCGGCCTTGTCGACGAGGACGCCCTGTACGACGCACTGCAGTCCGGTCACCTCGCCGGCGCGGCGTTGGACGTGCTGGACCGGGAACCGCCGCCGGAACGGCCGCGCCTCTTCGACTGCGAAAATTGTCTGGTGACGTCGCATTCCGGCGGCAATTCCCTGGAAAGCATCTTTTTGACGGCCAAGGGAGCGGCCGACAACATCGTCGCCGTGCTCGAGGGGAAACCCTGCCCGAACGTCGTGAACGCGGCGGCGCTCAAATAACAATCGGACCGTAGGATTCGGTTTATGGACCCGTGCTGGAGGATCGGAAATGATGAAGCGCATCTGGTGTCTTGTGCTGTTGGCCGCGCTGGCCGCCGTCCCCGGGGCCGCCGCCCTCGACTATCCAACCCAACCCATCACCGTGGTCTGTCCCTGGGCGGCGGGCGGCAGCTCCGACCTCACCTGCCGCATCGTCGTCAAGCTGGCCCGCCGGTATTTCGGCGTCAACGCCAATGTCGTCAACCGGCCGGGCGGCAACGGTGCCGTCTATCTGGGGGAAATGGCCTCCCGGGCCCAGACGGACGGCCACACCATTTCCCTCTTCGCCTCCGGCGGCTTCACCACGATGCCCTTTGTGCAGGAGACGGGGTACAGCATTGACGACTTCGCCTTCATCATCGGTTCCACCTCCGAGGCCTTGGCGGTGATCGTCAGCGGCGACAGTGATCTCCAGTCGCTGCAGGACGTGGTGGAACGGCACCAGCGCGACGGCGAACCGGTCAACTACGGCATGTCCGGCTCCAACGGCCACAACCACATGTATGCCATCAAAATGTTTGAGAACATGGGCGTCGACCAGCAGATAATCCCCTATCCCGGCGCTTCCGGCGCCATCACCGCCCTGTTGGGCGGCGAAGTGGAAATGATCATGGTCCATCCGGGTCAGGTGCTCTCCAACCTCGAATCCGGCGACGTTCGCCTGATCGCCATGATGTACAACGAACGGCTGCCGTCGTTCCCCGACTGCCCCACGGTCGAAGAGCAGGGCTTCGGCGCCATCCATGCCGACACCTATAAGGGATTTCTCCTGCCCGCCGGTACCGATCCGGAGATTGTCGCCTGGCTCAACGAGAAAATGAATGCCATGTTCCAGGATCCCGAATACCTGGATTTCCTGAAGCTGAACGCTCTGGAACGAAACCCGTATACGGCGGTGAACGAGGTAAGGACGGTGCTGGAAAAGGATATCCAGATCCTCTGGCCGCTCATGGAGGAACTGGGCGTGCTGCGGCCGGACGCCGTTCGCCCCGCCAGGTGACGGGCGAGCGATCGGCGGGCGTCGTGACAGCGATCCTCGCCGATATGCCGGGCAACCGTGGACCGACGGAGACACGGGCATGAACAAAATCAATCGCATCATCGCGGCGGTGTTTTTTCTTGTCGGCCTGGGATTGTATTTGGTTACGCCATCGCAGGTATCGCAAATCAGCACCGCATCGGCCAAGATGGGAGCGGATTTCTTTCCCCGGTTTGTGGCGATGCTGATGATGTTCGGGTCAGTCGGATTGTTCGTCCAGACCCAGTTGGCCCTGCGGCAGGGCCATGAAATCGAGGCGGCGCCGGAACACGCCTGGCCGCGGGAAATCAAGGTGGGCATCGTTCTGGCGATGCTCATCGTCTATGTTCTGGCCATGCCGGGACTGGGCTTTATCGTTTCCTCCACGCTGTTCGGCTGCCTGCTGCTGTTTCTCCTCGGGTCCAGCCGTTGGTGGTACTATCCCGTCTATCTGGCCGGCGTCGGGGTCATGTATTACGTTTTCAAATGTCTCCTGTACGTGCACTTGCCCGTCCTGGGCGTGTGGGTTCTGTAAATAAGGAGGACGGGCATGGTCGGGGCGATGACCACGGCTCTCGGTACTCTCTGCACGGTGGAAAGCCTGCTGTTCATCAATTTCGGCCTGGCGGTGGGTATCATATTCGGCGCACTGCCCGGCCTGACCGCGACCATGGGCGTGGCGCTGTTCCTGCCGGTCACCTTCAGCCTGGATCCGCTTCCCGGGATCCTGCTTCTTCTGGGCGTCTACTGCGGCGGCATCTATGGCGGATCCATCACCGCCATCCTGATTAAGACTCCCGGCACCCCCGCCTCTGCCGCCACCGTCCTGGACGGCTATACCATGGCCGCCAACGGCCACCCCGGCAAGGCGCTGGACGTGGCGCTGGTGGCGTCCACCATCGGCGGAGTGATCAGTGCGGGAGTTCTCTTGTTTCTGGCGCCGCAGGTGGCGCGGGCGGCGCTGCGTTTCGGTTCGCCGGAGCGGTTCATGCTCGCCATGTTCGGCCTTTCCATCATCGCCACCATCAGCGGCCGCCAGATTTTCAAAGGAATTATCGCCGCCAGTATCGGCCTGTTCGTCGGTTGTATCGGCCTCGATCCCATCGAGGGTCTGCCTCGCTTCACCTTCGGTATGAACGACATGATGGCGGGGGTGGACATCACCCCGGCCCTGATCGGACTCTTTGCGATTTCCGAAATATTCAACAAGGTGTACATGGGCGACGTCACCATCTCGGAAAAAAACCGCACCTTCGCCAAGGAAAGCATGAGCCTGGCCGAGGTCCGCGCCTGCGGCAAGGACATCGTCAAGTCCAGCCTCATCGGCACGGTCATCGGCGCCATTCCCGGAACCGGCGCCGCCATCGCCTCCTTCCTCTCCTATATGGAAGCCCGCCGCACCTCCCGCACGCCGGAAAAATTCGGTACCGGCCACATCAACGGCATCGCCGCGCCGGAAGCCGGCAACAACGGCGTCACCGGCGCCACCCTTATTCCGCTGTTGACCCTGGGGATTCCCGGCGATTCGGTGACGGCGATCATGCTGGGCGCCCTGATGATGAAGGGGCTGACGCCGGGGCCGCAGCTGTTCCGCACCCAGGCGGTGCTTATGTACACCATCATGATCGGGCTGATCTTCGTCAACGTCTTCATGTTTTTCCAGGGCAAGCTGTTCCTGCGCCTGTTCGTCAACGTCTCGAAAATCCCGACCACGCTCCTTTCCACCATTCTGGTGGTGCTGTGCGTTATCGGCGGCTTTTCCGGCAACAACTCGCTGTTCGACGTTTTCCTGATGATCGGGTTCGCCGTTGTCGGCTACCTGTTTCTCAAACTCAACATGCCGCCGGTGCCGATGCTCCTCGCCCTGATCCTCGGCCCCATGGCGGAGGAGAACCTGCGAAAATCCCTGCTGCTGTCCAAGGGCAGTTGGACCATTTTTCTCACCAAACCGATCTCTCTGGTATTTTTCATCATCACCGTCCTCGCCGTCAGCTTTCCCATCGTCATGAACTACTACCGCGGCCGGAAGGCACGGCGGCCGGCAGAAAAGGATACCCCCAGCCCATGAAACACATCTACTGCAACCTGAAACGCTTCGACGTTCCCCGGGACCGGGGCGGCGTCAACGGCCTGGCCGCCCCGGCGGCATGGGCCCAAACCATAGTCGAAGCCGTCCAGTCCGGTCTGGCCGGGTACGACCCCGCCGAGACGGAATTCGTCTTCTTTTTCCCGGAGGCCCATCTGATCCCGGCCGCGGCCGCGCGCACCGCCGACAGCCGGCTACGCCTCGGCTGCCAGGGGGTATACCGGCAGGACGTGGCGCCGGGCGGCAATTTCGGCGCCTTCACCGGCGGTCGCCCGGCGGCGGCCATGGCCGCCCTGGGCTGCCTGGACACGATCATCGGCCACTGCGAAGAACGCGCCGACAAGGCCGGCATCCTGGCCGAAGCCGGTGTCACCGACCCGGCCGCCGTCAACCGGATCCTGAACCAGGAAATTCGCCAGGCGGTGGCCCGGGGCATGCGCGTCCTGTATTGCATCGGCGAGAAGGCGGAGGAACAGGCGGACTGGCAGGCCGTGCTGGGCGGACAGTTGGCCATCGGTCTCGACAGCATCGACCGCGATCGGGTGGTGGTGGGGTACGAACCGGTGTGGAGTATCGGCCCCGGCAAAACCCCGGCCGACCGGGAATATATCTGTAAAATTGCCGACTTCATCCAGGAGCGCACCGGCGGACTGGACGTGGTCTACGGCGGCGGCCTGAAGCAGGAAAACGCCGCCATGCTGGCGTCCATCCCGTCCATCGCCGGCGGCCTGGTGGCACTGACCCGCTTCACCGGCGAAATCGGCTTTTACCCGGAAGAATTTCTGGCTATAGTATCCACCTACCTGAGCGCCTGACCGCCAACGGCGCGCGGACAGGCAGGCACTGTGGATAGAAGGCAGAAAAGCATGATCCGATCCGTCACGACTTTCGGCACCCTTCCGGACGGTAGAAGAGCCGACCTGTTCACCCTGGACGGCGGCGAGGGCGTCACCGCCGCCATCACCAATTACGGTGGCATCATCGTTTCCCTCGTCACCCCGGATCGCCACGGTACCCCCGGGCACATCGGCCTGGGCCGGCCCACCCTCCAGCAGTATCTCGACAAGCCGAGCTATTTCGGCGCCCTCATCGGGCGGGTGGCGAACCGCATTCGCGACGGCCGGTTCCGCCTCGACGGCGGGGAATACCGCCTGTGGACCAACGACCGGGGCGTCCACCTGCACGGCGGCAAGGAGGGATTCAACCGCAAGCTGTGGGAGGCGGAGACCGATCCCCGCGGCCTGCGGTTGCAGTATCTCTCGCCCGACGGCGAAGAGTCCTACCCCGGCGACCTTGCCGTCACGGTGTGGTACCGCCTGGTCGGCCGGGACCTGACCATCGACTACACGGCCACCACCGATCGGCCGACGGTCGTCAGTCTGACCAACCACCAGTTCTTTAACCTCACCGGCGGCACCGGCGACGTCCTGGGCCACCAGCTATGCCTGCGGGCCGACCGCTACACCCCGGTGGACGAGCGGCTCCTCCCCACCGGCGAAATCCGGCCGGTGGCCGGGACAGCGCTCGACTTTACCGCCGGCAAGACCATCGGCCGGGACATCGATGAGACCGCCGGCGGCTACGATCACAATTTCATCTTTTCCGAGGCGGTGAATTCCGACCCCGACCACCCGCCGGTCACGGTGGTGGAGCCGGAGAGCGGCCGGACCTTGACCATGACTACCACCGAACCCTGCGTGCAATTTTATTCCGGGAATTTTCTGGACGGATCCGACATCGGCCACGACGGCGCGGTGTACCGCCGCCATTACGGCTTCTGCCTGGAAGCGCAAAAGCACCCCGATGCGGTCAACCACCCGGCATTCGCCTCGGTGGTCCTCCGGCCCGGCGAGACCTATCGCCAAACAACCACCTACCGTTTCGGCACCACCTGATCCGGGGCGGGCGCCAATCCCCGGACGGGCGCCGGCGGGAAAAAACTTGCGCCCACGGGGCAGTTGGCTATGGTTACGGCATTGCAATCCGCACATGGCGTTCGTCCGCCATCCGGGCCGGCGGCAAGCTGGCGCGGGTTTTTTCATGGCGCATGACTTTTCGGGTCAGGAGAGGAGCAGGGCAATGGTTGACACCATCAAGGGCAAGGCGGTAATTTTCACCCAGGGCGGTCCCACCGCCGTCATCAACGCCTCATGGGTCGGCGTGGTCCAAGGGCTGATGCTGAACCATGATATCGAGGAAATATGGGGAGCCATCAACGGTATCGACGGTATCATGACGGAAAACTTCGTCGACCTCAAGGCCCAAACCGCCGCCACTCTGCAGAATATTTCCTATACCCCCGCCTCGCAGCTCCGCTCCACCCGCAAGAAGCCCACCGCCGAAGACAACTGCAAAATGCTCGACGTCTTCCAGAAGCACAATATCCGCTACGCCTTCGGCATCGGCGGTAACGACACCTCGGAATCCCTGGATATCATCAACGACGCCGCCCGTGAGCGCGAGTATGAGCTGCGCGTTTTCCATGTCGCCAAAACGGTGGACAACGATCTGATGGAAAACGATCATACCCCGGGCTTCGCCTCGGCCGCCCGCTACGTCGCCAACGCCTTCCGCGGCGTCAGCCTCGACAACCAGTGCTTTGGCGGCCTCTACATCGGCGTCTGCATGGGCCGGCACGCCGGCTTCCTCACCGCCGCTTCCGCCCTGGGCCGCACCACGCCCGAGGATGGGCCGCACCTTATCTATCTGCCGGAATGCCCGTTCAGCCTGGAGAAATTCGCCGATGACGTCACGGCGGTCTACCAGAAATACGGCCGCTGCGTGGTGGCCGTCTCCGAAGGCATCGAAGACGCCAACCACACCCCGATCCTCCAGGTTCTGGCCGCCGAGGGCAGCCTGGAGCGGGACAGCCACGGCAACGTGCAGCTCTCCGGCACCGGCGCCCTGGCCGACAGCCTGGTGAACTACGTCAAGGAACACATGGAATCGAAGGGCATCGTCAAGAAACTCCGCGCCCGCGGCGATACCTTCGGCTATGTGCAGCGTTCCTTCCCCGAGCAGAGCCCGGTGGACCGGGAAGAAGCGCTGGCCCTCGGCAAATTCGCCGCCGCCTGCGCCCAGTCCGGCAACATCGACGGCTCCTGCGCCATCATCCGGGTGTCGGACGAACCGTACCGTGCCGACTACAAGCTGGTGCCGCTGAAGAACGTGGCGGGCAAGACGCGGCGGATGCCGGCGGAGTTCATCGCGCCGAGTCAGAACAACGTCACCGACGCCTTCCTCCGTTACGGTACGCCGCTCATCGGCCCGCTGTCGCCGGTCGGCCTCCTGGACATGTCGAAGAAGGTGAAAGTCTAGGCCCGCCTGGTTCACGGCAATTCCC
>JAJBSZ010000301.1 GCA_020861125.1 Planctomycetota bacterium
GCCGGTTACTAGTTGTATGCCTGAGGGGGTGGCGGTGGTCTATGACGCGCCGGGGAAGGTGGCCATGATGTCGTCCTCGGCCGGCGGTTCCGGCTCGGGTCGGGACTCCGGCTCCGGATGGGGCCAGGGAAAAAACGACGCCTCGCCCGCCGGCAGGAGATCGAGATCCGCCGCCGCCATTTCCACAATGTCCGGCGTCACCTTCTGCGCTTCCAGACCGTAGGCGATAACCAGGGCCATTTCGCACAGGCGATTCACCTGGCGGGGAATGCCCCCGGAATACGCCACCACCCGCTGGGCGGCGTGTTTGGTGAAAATGCCCTGACGGCTGCCCGCCGCCTTGAGACGGGCCAGGATGTAGAGTCTGGTCTCCTCGTCCCGCATCGGCTCCAGCACCGCCCGCATGATCAACTGACTGTCGAAATGGCTCGCCGCCGCCAGTTTTCGTTCCATGCCCGGTTGGCCGATGAGCAGGATGGACAGCGCTTTTACCCCCTCGTATTCGATGTTCAGAAGCAGGCGCAGCAGTTCGATAAAATCCGTTCCCCGGGCCGTCTGGACGTCGTCCACCGCCAGCAGCACCGGCTGGTGCGCCGCCGCCCGCGCCACGAGAAACGCCTGGAGTTCCGTCAACCCGCCCGAGGCGGCGGGGAGGGATCGGGCGGCCTCGGGATCCAGGGCGTGCAGAAGATCCCGCGGCCCGCCGATGGGGCTGGGGACATAGGCCGCCAGCCAGCGGGCGGCGGAAAACTCGCCCACCACGATGCGGGCGACCCGGCTCTTGCCCACCCCCGGCCGACCGAACAGGGCCGACGCCCCCATACCCATGCCGAGGGCATAGCGCAGCCGGGCGATCACCATGGCGGCGGCCTGGGTCGGGATGAACGTCTCCGGCCGAGTATCGTTGGCGAAGGGCGGAAAGGCCAGCTGCCAGAAGTCGGTGTAGATCATGGATAGGTTCCCGTCAGCACCACCCCCGCCACCGTCGCGCCCGCCGCTTCCAGCCCGGCGCCGGCCGCGGCCATGGAGCGGGCCGAGGACCAGCCGCCGTAGCCGGCGATGGCGGCGGATCCGGCCAGGGCGCAGATGGTCGTTGCGGCGGCGTCATCCACCGGGCCGCAGTCGAGCACCACGAAATCGAAGCTGTCGTGCATCTGTTCGAGAAGTTCCGCCGCCTGCCGGCCGTCCAGCACCTCGTCGCCGGGGCGGTCGGGCGGCCGCGCCGGCAGGAGGTAGAGGTTATCCTCTTCGCTCACCACCAGGGCCTCGCCCACGGGACAGGCACCCCGGAGCACATCGCTCAGGGTGAAGTACTTTGACGACACGCCCAGCCGCCGCGCCAGGTCGGGCCGGCCGACGTCGCAGTCGCACAACAGCACCCGGTACCCGACCCGCCGGGCCATGGCCAGCGCCAGCCGGATGGAAAGTTCAGTCCGGCCCTCGCCCCGCCGGGCCGACGTCACGGCCAGGGACGGACGTTCGGGATGGCGTGACACCAGTGCCGCCATCAGCTCCCGCGCCTGGCGTTCGAAGACATCCATCCCGGCAAGGGGGATGTAGGCGAAGCGCCGCACCCGCCGTGCTAGATCGAGACCGTGCTCGATCTCGCCTGGCTCGAACTCGCGGTTGGCGCGGACCGGATCGAAACCGTCCGTCTCCGCCAGCCGGCCGGTATCCGGCTCCGCTTCCGCCACCGGATCGCAGTCGGTGACGGTGGGGTGGTCGGACAGCCGGGCGGGATCCTCCGCCGCCGGTACCGCCGGGTGGGAGTCCGCCTGCCGTCTTCCCGGCAGGCCGTCCGGGGCGACCCGAGCCGCCAATTCGCCCCGACCGGCTTGTTCCGACCCCGAACCCTCGTCGGATGGCGCCGGCGGAGGGCGATCCGTCTCCCCTGCCGGACGCGCCACCGGAATGGCCAGAGCATTCCGGCGCATAAGGTTGTCGAAAGCCTGATCGGCGCTCATTCCAATTCTCCACTTCCGTGACGGCTTTCGGTTGGCACCGCCTGTCCAGGACCAATCCGACCTGCAGCGCTCGCCTTGACCGGTTGTTTCCGCTTCCCGGCGCCATCAGCGGTCGGGCGCTGGCGTCGGGTGATCCCTTATCCCCGCCGGCCGCACCACCGGCATGGCCGGTCGTTCCGGTGCATACGGTCATGGTATTTCTGATTTGCCCTCATTACGGTTCCCGTGCACCCACGACGGCGTCGGGCAGGCGCAGGCCGTCTGCATAGCCGGCGACCGGCCGGTCGCCGCGTGCCGCCGCCGCCCAGGTCATGAGGGCGGATAGGAGCAGCAGGGCGACGCCGGCAATCCACGGCGCCGACAGCGGCAGCCGCCGGGCCGGCCGCAGCCGTTCCCGTCGACCCACCGCCACCGGTTCGAACAGTTCCACCAGGGCTGGGGCAAAACAGACCCGCCCCATGCCGGTGACGACTTCGCCCTTCATGGCGGCGGCGGCGACCCGTAGGCTTTTGACGTCGTAGGCGGGCAGCGCCGCCAGCACCGGGTACGGCAACAGACGCCGGGCGGCAGCGACCGTGGCGAAGCGGGCACCGCCCGCCTCCCGCGCCGCCGCAGCCGCCAGCCCCAGGGCACCGCCGGCGATCAAGCCAAGAAGCGGCGCGAGAAAGGACGGCGGCAGGCGTTCTTCCGTCACCCGATCGGCCAGTGTGAACGTGATGGCGGCCGCTGCCGGTCGGGGAAGCGCCGGCCGGCGCACCGGCTCCGCGGGCGCCGTCGTCGGCCGCCTGACCGGTTCCGGCGGGCGCTTGGCGTCGGCAAGGGACAGCGCTTCATACAAGCGGTTGGCCGCGACGGTGGCCGCTGCCACCGCCTCCTCGGCGGTTTCCAGCTCCGCAAACAAACAGGCCACCGCCGCCGCCGACCGCCGCGATCGTTCCTCGAGGACGTCGGCCGCCGCCGTTGCCGCCTCCCATTCCAGGAGCAATTCGGCCCGGCGCAACGCCTCGGCCTCCGCACCGGCCGCTTCCGCTTCCGTCTCGTCGCAACGGGTGAGGCGGGCATCCAGGCCGGCCAGTTCCCGCCGGGCCTCCTTGACGAAAGGGTGCTCCTCGGTGCAGGTTACCAGCAGCCCCGCCAGCCGATCCACCACCGCATCCCGTTCCGCCAGAAGTTTCGCCGCCTCCGGCGGTACCGTTGGCACGGGGGTTTCCTCCCGGCAGGCGGCTGCGTAGCGTTCCTCCAACCGGTCCGCCCGCCGGCGGGCGGCCTCGGCCTCACGGGCCAGCCGGGCATCGTTCTCTCGCGCCGCTTCCAGCCTGCGGCGCCGGGCATCGCGGTCAAAAACCAGCCGCCCGCGCTCTTCCTCCAGCCGGATGTATTCCTCCCGCCGTTCGGTGCTCTCCGGCCGGGCGCGAGGAGGCGGCGCCGGTTCCGGATCGGCCGCGGCGGCATCGGTGGGCGGCGGCGCTGGATCGGCCGCGGCCCTTATCTCTTCCTCTGTCGGCGGCGGTATCGCCGCCTGCCGGTTTTCTTTGGCAGCGAGATGCAGCAGCATCGTCACCGCCTCCAGGGAGGAGAGACGGGTCACCGGCGTCTCCCGGGGGAACACCAGGGGGTACAGGTCCAACGTGGCGGCGGCGGTCACCCTGGCGGCGTCCCCCTCCGGCGTTACGGTGAGGACCAACCGGTCGTCCCAGCGCTGCCGCCCGGGCTCCGCCGCCAACCCGTCGCCCGCCGTCCCCGGCGACCATGGGTTGACGGCGTAGAGGCCGCTTGCCACCAGTGCCGGCAGGGCGGCGATCTCCCGTACCAGTTCGGTGGCCGCCGTTTGGCCGAAACCGCCGCCGCCCGCGAATTGGATCTCCCGCTGAATGCGGTCGGACAGGGTGGCCACGGCGGTGTGCCAGGCTTCCCGGGGGCTGGCCGCCGGGGCGTCGGGATGCAGAAGATCATGCAGGTGGAACAGAACCCGGAAGGCGCGGTCGTCCCGCCCCGGGTGGATCACCATGTCGTCCTCGAGGTCACCGATCCCGCCGTGTCGGTAGGCGGCGAAGTCCCAGCCGGCGGCGCCGGCGGGCGGATCGAGATCGCCCACGATGGCGGCCAGGGACTGGAAATCCAGGTTGGCGGCGAGGTCGGCGGCGGCGATAGGCATGGCCGGTCCCAGCCGTGCCATGGCGGCGTTGCGGTAGAGTGGCAGGGAAAAGGATCGGCCCGCCGCCAGTGCTGCCAGGTCGGCGCTGACCGCGCCCGGATCGGCCGGCCGGCCCAGGGTAAGGGCGGTCTTGTAGAGATACCGGAGATTGTTGGCGAACAGGCCGGCCCCGTCGGCGTCGGCAAAGAGGAGTTGCCACTCCCGTTCCTTTTCCCGCCAGTCCACGTCCGTTCCGGACGCGGTTGCGATGGCCCGGGCTTCCGCCTGGTACCGGGTCGGCTGGGCCAAACTGCGCCAGGCCGTGCCCGCCGCCAGCCCGAGGCTCACCAGGAGAAACACGACGCCGCCGTGTCGGTGGAGGAGAAACGCGGGCTGCCAGCGGGAGGGGGGAACGATACGGGCCATGCGTCAGCGCCCTCCGGGCCAGCTGCCGGGCGGCGCGCGGTCCGTGAGGCTTTCGTCCACCGGCGTGGCGGCCGTGGCCGCCGACGGAAAGAACGGGCTGCCGGTGAGGGCCGCCGCCTCGTCGTAGGACCTGGCATAGATCACGGGTGGGAACCCGGCGGTGGCCCCGTTGCGGTTGGCCTCGTAGGCGTCCGCCATATTGGCTTCCACCGCCGGCACCGTCCAGAGGTCGGCCCGGGGCACCGCCACCACCGCCGGCACCGGATCCACCTCCGGCAGCCGCGCCGGGGAAGAACCGGTGCTGAAGCCCGGAGCCGGATCGATGTTCGTGTGGATCGGGACCGGGACCGGGGCCGGGATGGTTTCCAATCCCAACTGCCGGTTCTTTTCCGCCACCAGGGAGGGCACCACCACGATCTGGCCCGGCCGAACCAGGGGATCGCCGGCGGTGAGGCCCAGCAGGGCGGCGCGGACGTCATGCCGGGTGCGGACCGGCTGGCTGCGGTGCGGCGTGATCAGCATCACCCCGGTGAGGTCGGCGGTGGGCGGGGCCACAAACCGGCCGCGCGGCGTGGCGGCGGGAAAGGACGGCCCGAGGTCGTCGCCGTCGGCGTCCCGCCGGGCGGGGTTGGCTTCCCAGTTCGCCGCCAGCACCGCCTCCGACAGGCGGATGGGCTCCAGACCCATGGGAAACCGGCCGGGCTGCAGGACGTCGCCGAAGACGTAGTAATAGCCGCCCCGGGCGCGGTTGGCCTGGACCCGGACCAGACATTCGCCGCGCACGTAAGGCTGCAGCGTCTCCTGGATGGCCCCGGCCGCCTCTTCCACGGTGCGGCCGCGCAGCCGAACCAGGTCGGGCGCGTTGGGAATGCGCACCGTGCCGTCCGGCTGGATGGTCAGTTCGGCCGAGAACTCGGGATGGTCGCGGACGGTCACGGTGATGATGTCCTTGGGCATCAGGCGGTAGGCTTCCGGCCGATCCAGATCGGGATAGCCGCCGCCGTAGACCAGTTGTTCCATGGGATGGAACCGCCCGCCCGCCCGCACTCCGGCCGGACGCGGCGCCGGCCGCTCGGTGCCAAACGGTGCGTCGGGAAGGGGTGGTGAAGCCCAGCCAGGCGTCGCTTCCCCGGCCGCCGGCGTGGGCGGAACCGGCCGGCTCGCCGCCGTGAGCGCTCCGGACCTCCCCGCCGGTGGGCGGGCACCGCCGGCGGCCGACCGTCCCCCCGGATCGTCCCCGGGCAGGGCCGGCAGGTCCGGCTGGCGGTCCAGACCCTGGTACCGCGCTTCGTCGAACTCGGCGAAGGTGTTTTCCCGAGGCATCTTAGGCGGCAGGCGGAAGGTGGCGGGCGGCACCGGCCGGTTCTGCCGGTAAAGTTCGCGCCAAGCCTCGCCGTCGGTCCTGGCCACGGTCGCCGTTTCGGGTTCGGCAGGGGTGGCCAGGGCCATCGCGGCAGGCGCCGATGCCGTTCCGGCGGCGGGCAAACAGCCGGCCAGGACCAGCGCCAGTGCCCACAAGACGACGGCGCAGGCGGCCACGGCCGGCATTCCCGGGCGGGGTTGCGGCTGCTGTTCCGGAGAAGGCATACCCGTTCCTCTCGACAAACGACGCCCGCGGGCGCAGGCATGGCTACGGCGGATCGACCCGGAAATCGGGAGGATCCATGTCGTTTCATCGACGATGCGGGAAAACGGGTGCAGGAAAAAACGCCGGGACCGCGGGGAGCGGTCTTATTCCGACATCAGTTTGGAAAGAAAATCCGCGTCCAGCGGCGGCAGGCTGCGCCGTCGGCGGAACTTGTTGCAGATGATCACCACCTCGTCGGGCTCGTAGTCCCGCAGGCGCTCCATGATTTGCCGGAGCAGGTGGTTGTTTTGCGAACGGCGCCGCTTGCGTTCATTCATGGCCGGGATCCCGCTCCGCGGGGTATTCGCATCCGGACGGCCTGACCAGCCGTGCTTTTAATTCGGATTATGCAACAGGAGGGTTATTGTACATATTCGGCGCCGCAGAGGACAAGGAAAAAATACATCACCGGCGCCGCCACCATCAGGGAATCGATGAGATCGAGCATGCCGCCGAAGCCGGGCACGCCGGTGCCGGCGTCCTTGCGCTGGCTGTTGCGCTTGAACGAGGATTCGATAAGGTCGCCAGCCAGCCCCCCGGCCGCCAGGAGGACGGAGAGGAGGAGCAGGCGGCCCCGGCCGAGGCTCGCCAGGGCCATGTCCGGCGCGGTGGTCACCATGAGCTGCAGCAGGAACACGCTGAATAGCAGGCCGCCCAGGGCGCCTTCCCGGGTCTTGCCGGGGCTGAGGCGGGGGATGAGCTTATGCTTGCCCCAGCGGCTGCCGGTGAGGAGGGCGCCGACGTCGGACACTTTGGAGACGAAGATGCAGACCACCGCGAACTCGATGCCGTGCATCGGCCAGCCGCCGGCGGCAAGTTCCATGTGGCGCAGGTGGATGAGGACGCCCGGCAGCAGGCAGCAGTAGACGACGCCGAAGATGGTGACGGAGACGTTGTTCAGGGCGTTGTCGTTGCTTTTGCGGGTGAGCTGCAGGAGCAGGCAGCCAGCGGACAGGGCGAGAAACACCAGCCAAAAGCCGCTGATTCCCCAGACTCGGGACTGGCCGGCGAGATCCCATTCGCCGGCCAAGAGGATTAGCGGCCCGGCGAGGTAGCCGAGGCGGGCGAAGGGCTGCAACCCGCATTCCACCGCCAGGCGGTAAAATTCCCGCAGGGCGATGACGGATATCGCCGCCACCAGCGCCGCCCAGGCCCAGCCGCTGGCTCGGGTCACGTCCCAGTAGAGACAGAAGTAGATCAGGGCCAAGGCCGCCAGGGCGCTACAGCCCCGGAGAAGGAGGTTGCGGGTCGAGCGTTGGCGTTTGGCCCGGTCGTCCGTGGCGGCGGGCGGCGCTTCCGTGCCGCTACCGGGTTCTGCTGCGTCCGTCATGGCTAGCGTTCCGTGTCGAGGGTCATCCGTCCTGTGCCGGCGCCACGGTGGAGGGCTCCCGCCGTCCGGCCTCCGGTCGGGCGCCGGAAGCGGGAACCACCGCCCCGAACTTCCGGGTCCGTTTTCCGTATGCGGCCAGCGCTTCCTCGAAGGCCGCCTCGTCGAAATCCGGCCAGGGGCGGCCGGTGAATACCAGTTCGGCGTATGCCGCCTGCCAGATGAGAAAGTTGGACAGCCGCATCTCGCCGGCGGTGCGCACGATGAGGTCCGGGTCGGGCAGACCGGCGGTGTCCAGCCGCTCGGCCACCGCCTGTTCGTCCACGGCGGCGGCGGGCACCCCCGACGCCACCAGGGCACGGCAGGCGCGGACGATCTCGTCCCGGCCGCCGTAGTTGATGGCCAGGGTCAGGGTCAGGGCAGCGGCCGGGTCGTCGGTGGCGGCGACGGCGGCAAGGAGCCGCTCCCGGACGCTCGCCGGCAGGGCGCCGAGGTCGCCAATCACCCGCAGCCGCACCCCGTTCCGGAGCATGGTCGCGAGCTCGCTCTCGACGTAGGCTGCCAACAGGTCCATGAGGGCTTCCACCTCGGCCTGCGGCCGCGACCAGTTTTCGGTGGAAAAGGCGTACAGGGTGCAATAGGGGATGCCCCGGCGCCGGCAGTGCTCCGTCACCCGGCGCACCGCCTCGGCCCCGGCCTGGTGGCCGAAGGCCCGAGGCAGGCCCCGGGCCTCCGCCCAGCGGCCGTTGCCGTCCATGATGAAGGCGACATGTTTGGGCAGCGCCCGCTCCGGCATGCCTACCCCCGATACCCCGGCGGCCAGAACATCTCTTTCCAGATCACCCAGCCCATGACGACGAACACCAGCCCCAGGGCCAGCTTGGTCCAGGCCACATTTTTCTTGAAGAAATCGGCGAGGTTCTGGGAGGTAACGCCCACCAGCACCAGGCCGAAGATGACGAGCAGCGGCAGGACGAACAGGAAATTGTACCACACCAGGAGCAGCATCGAATGCCAGAAGTTGATCTTGGCCAGGGTCATGATGGTGGGCAGATATACCTGGCCGGTGCAGGCTGCCTCGAAAAAGGAGACGGTGATGCCGGCGATAAACACCCCGACCACCAGCCAGTGGGCGCGCACCCCCTTGGCCATGGCTAGGTTGATCCGTTTCTTGAAGGCCTTGGGCAGCTGCAGGACCATTTCCTCGGCGGCCCGACCCATGAACAGCATGTAGGCGTCCCGCAGGCTGAGGATGCCGAAGACCACGCACAGGGCAAAGGCCAGATAGTAGATCAGGTCCGCCACCACCAGGAACCAGCCACCGTGCTGGTTGATCTCGAACAGGATCCGGTAGAGAAACAGACCGATGGCGAAATAGGTGAGAAACACCGACGCGGTGAAGGCGAGGCAAACGGCGATGATCTCCCGTTTGGTCCGCTTGGCGCTGGACATCATCGCCACCAGGATGATGATGGTGGCGAAGGCGCAGGGGTTGACGCTGTCGGCGAGGGCGGCGCCGGTGATGGTCCAGAACTGCAGCTGGGTGACGAAACGGTCGCCGCCGGCCTCGCCCGATTCGCGGGCATCGCCAGCCTCGGTATCGGCCGGTTCGGCGCCGTCGTCTCGGGCGGGCCGGCTGCGGCGGATGCGGGGACGGACGGTGGTTTCCCCCTCGGGGATTCCGTCGTCGCCGGCGAAAGCCGCCTCAGGCGTCGGCAGTGAGGCCAGCGCCCCGGCCGCGAAAAAAGGTGGTCGGGGGAAGTGTGCTGACCGACGTGCCTCCTTTCTCCGGATTGGCGAGGAAGTCGGTGATTTCCGCGTCCAGCTTTTCGATGATGGCGTCGCCTTCCACCAGCACCCGCCGGGGGGCGAAGAAGATCTCGCCGTCCTCTTCCTCGAGAACGCCCAGGAACACCGCCAGGGTGACGTTGCCCTCTTCCGGCACTTCCATCTCGTCCATGAGGTCGAACATGTAGACGACGTTGTCGGCGCCGGCATCCGGGTCGGCGATGTTAAATCGCTGGGCCGACATCCGGTCCCGGTATTTTTCTTCAGCCGTGCCCACCACCTCGTTGGTTTTGGTGCAGAGGCGACAGCTCGGGTTATAGAAATACATCATGTGCAGGGAGGCGGGAGCCTTTTCCCCGGCCGGGGCGGACGACGCCAGCGCGTACAGGCCCAGGATCAGGGCCAGAATCTTGACGGCACCGGTTTTTCCATACATAGTACGTAAGTCCTCGCTGTGCTTGCCTGGAACCACCCTCACCGGCGGACCGCAAGCTGGCCCGCTGGTCTCGTGTGAAAGGAGCACCCATGCAGCGCCTCAATTGGCTCCTGGTGACGGCCGCTGCCGTCATCCTCCTGTCTGCCGCACCGGCGGAAGACGGCCTGGTTTCCACCATGAACCTCATGGCGGCGGTCGGGGAGATCGACGGCATCCGGTTGGTTCCGGCCGCCGACATCGTACCCCCCGTTTATACCGAAGATTATGGTCCGTCGCAAGTGCTAGAAATTATTCGGCCGAACGGGCAACCGGTGACCATCGGTCGGCTTCATTCTTCCTGTACCTGCGTTTCCGTCCGCGCGGCCAAGCGCACCTTCGGTCCGGGGGAGCGGGCGCTCCTGGAGGTCCGGAACGTCAAGGCGACCCCGGCCGCCGGCGCCACCTACGCGGTATTTGTCCAACTCACCAGTCCGGTCCGGGAAGCGCTCCAGTACGACGTCTTCGTCAAATCCACAGGCGCGCCCGCCCCGGCGGCCGCCGGCGGCCCGCCCCGGCCGACCGCCAAACCCGCCGCGCCCGGCGTGCCGGAGGCCGTCCTGCCCGCCGCCCCGCCGCCATCCCCGGGAACCCGGTCCGTCACCGGCATGACGGTAAACGGCCCGGCGCCATTCACCTACGAGGATGTGG
>JAJBSZ010000176.1 GCA_020861125.1 Planctomycetota bacterium
GCCTGGCGGATGAGACCGGGGATGTCAGCCGCTCCCGCCCCCAACGCCACCCCGTCCATGAGGTAGCCCGCTTCCAGTTTCCGGAAGACGTAGTCCTTGAGGTGCAGGGCGTACAACCGGCCGCGCATGCGGGCCAGGGTCTCTTCCGGCTTTTCCACAAAACAGATGCTGTTGGTGCTGTCGCAGATGTAGCGCACCAGCGGATGATCCACGCTTTCCACCAGGCGTTCGACACCGTCTGGGGAGAGGGAAAAGTGGTTTTCCACCGCCACCACCACGCCGTGGCGATCGATCCGGCCACGGTCGCGGTCGAAAATGCGCCGGGCGGAATCCACCGCCGCCGCGACGGAGTCGGCGCCGGGTACGGTGACCCGCAGGCTCTGGGCGCCCAGGAGTTCGGCCAGCGGCAAATATCGGGACAGCGTGTCCGCCGTCAGGGATCGGACGCCTAGTTCGCAGTCAAGACCGTACTGGTCCAGACGGCGGGCGAGGTCGCGGCAGGTTGCCGCGGAAAAATCGCAGGACCCGATATTGTCGTACAGCAGCACTCGGGAGAAACCGAGGTCCCGCGCCGCTTCGATAAAACGGGGCAGCCCAAGCGGGTCCGGCGGACGGAATTGCGCCGTGCCCACGGCGTAGCGGAAAGCAAAGCTGGAAATTCCCAGGCGGTGACTGACTGCGGTCATGGCGAATCCTCCGTTGCGACACAACCGGATTGCGGCGTGTGCGCGTAGTCGGGCGGTACCGAAATTGGCGATCGGGGGTCAGATGGAGACGGCCGGGAGGCGGAACGGTACGGGACGTTCGTGGCTTGAGGGGTCGGCCGCCGAGTGGTGGCGGTGGTGTCTGTAAGGGTACTGTACCGTTCCTCGGGCAATTGTGCAGGGGATTCACGTAATTTCGTCGCGGTGACGGCAAACCTGAAAATGTTTGCCGGGGACGGATCGGATTCGCCTATAATCTGGCCGGCGGGGGAAGATAACGGTGAGGGGTTCCCCAGACCCGGCCGCATCGGCGCCGTGGAGACAGGCAATGGACCGCACAGCCACACCGCAGGGAGGGGCGAACCCGGCCACCGGCGCCGACCTGGTGTTCCGCCTCCAGACCGAACTCGATACCCTCTCGGCGGCGGAGCGGCGGATCGCCGAATACTTTCTCAGTCATCCGAGAAAGATCGCCGCCACCACCATCACCACCCTCGCCGCCCGGCTTCACCTCAGCACTTCCACCATCACCCGTTTCTGCCAGAAGCTGGGTTACGCCGGTTTCTCGCAGTTCAAGTTCAACTTTGAAAACAGCGGCATCGCCGCCATGCTGGCCAAAGGCGATCTGGAACGGGATGACTCCATCCAGGTGATCAAGGAGAAGCTGTCCGCCCTGTACCAGCGCAGCATCGAGGAAACGCTGCAGCGCCTGACCATCTCCGAATTGGAACGGGCGGCGGAACTGCTGGCGGCGGCGGACAAGGTGTTTTTCTTTGGCCAGTTCGGCAACGGCGTCTCCGCCACCCTGGGGGAAGCGCTGTTTCTGCAACTTGGGGTCCTCGCCTTCGCCTATACCGAGCACCCGCTGTCCTCCCTGGCCGCGGCCCAGTTGGGGCCGAGGGACGTGGCGGTGGGTATCTCATCCTCCGGGCAGGCACGGCTGCCGGTGGACGCGCTGCGCATCGCCCGGAAGCAGGGCGCCACCACCATCGGCATCACCGGCTTCGCCTCGAGTCTCCTGGCCGGGCAGAGCGATCTGGTCCTGACCTTCAACCTCGGCGTCGAGGATATCCGGCTGGTCCATATCGACCGTCTGTGCGAGGCGATAATCCTCGGCGTGCTCCAGAACTGCGTGATCCGGAAGAATTACGACCTGGTGAAAACATCGATACGGGTTTCCCGCGCCACCATGCTTTCCGGCCGGTATGCGAAACGGGAAAAACCGTAGTCGAATCCTCTGCGAGGGATGGGTCGGTCCGGCACCCAGGTACCAATCAAAAAAGGGCGCCCGGTTCGCCGTGGCAGGCGGTGACCGGACGCCCAAATGGTAAAACAACGCCATCTCCGAAACGTCTCTCTATTTCAGGTAGTCCTTCCAGTTTGGCATTTCCTTGAACCTGGCGCGGACGAAATGTTCTTTCATGGTGTAGGGATAGGTGCCGTCGATAACCAGCTTGGCCGACATGCCCCGGACGCGAATTTGGCCGGGATCATATTGGGGCAGTTCCGACGGATCCAAGGGGTGGTTGCGCATGCCACAAAGGACCATGATATCGCGGTCGGCCTGGAACCGGGTGCTTACCGTCCACATGACGTCGTTCCAGTCGAAGATGTCCACGTCCTCATCCACCAGAATCACCGTCTTCAATTCCTTGAATGCGCCAAAGGCCAGGATCGCCGCCTGCCGCTGCAGCCCTTCGTCGGCCGGCTCGGTCTTGCGGATTTGCATGATGGTCATCAGTTTGCCGCCGCCGGCGGGCGGGTTGTAGACATTGAGCACTTTGCCTGGAATCGCCCGCTTCACCATCATGAGGATGCTGGCCTCGGTGGGAATGCCGGCCATGCTCACATGTTCCTCGCTCGGGCCGATCACCGTTTGCATGATGGGGTTGTCCTTGCGGTGGGTGACCGCCTTGACCTTCAGCACATGCACCTGCGTGGCATCGCCGTCGTAGCCGGGGAATTCGGGCATGGCCTTGCCGGTATTGGTATTGATGTCCTCCTTCATGGTGGTATTGGGCTGGATTTCCGCTTCGATGACGAATTCGGCCCGGGCCAGCGCCAGCTGATCCACCGTCAGGGCCTTGACCAACTGCACCGGCTGGTTGCGAAGGGAACCGGCGACCCAGAGCTCGTTGTAGCCGAGGGGCGTCGTGGGCGGTTCGAACGTGGCGCCGATCGTCACCGCCGGATCCAGGCCGATGCTGACGGTAATGGGCATCGGCTTGTTGGCGGCTTCGTACTCCTTCAGAAAAGCGCCGATGTGGCGACCGCCAGCCATGATGTACATGCCGATGGTATCCTTGTCCTCCAGAACCATGCGGTGAATGGTGACATCGCTTTTCTTCCCATCGAGACTGGTGCCATACACCAGGCCCACCGTCACGTACGGTCCGGCGTCATAGGTCGTATTAGTTGGGGCTGCAACCAGTGTACGGATATCGAAACCGGCATCGGTGGCCTTGTGCACCACTTCCTGCACCGGCGCATCCTTGGCTTCGACCACCACCGGCTTGTGCGGCGTCTCCACCGCGTTTTCCAACGCCCAGCCCAGCCGGCGGTAATCCTGGTTCAGCATCAGCCCTACCCGTTTGCGGCTTGCCATCAGGCCGATCAATACCCGGGTACCCGAAAACCCTTTGACGTTGGTAAACATCAGGGCCGGGCCTTCCTGCGTCGGACGCATGACCGTTCCGCCGGCACCGATATACCGATAGACGCCGCAGAGATCGGCGTTCGGGTCGATCTCCTTGTTGGTTTCATGGTACTGGCCCGGGTGCCCTTTCAATTCCTCCAGAACCCGCCGTAGATCATAGGGCGCATCACTCATACCGTCTCCAATCGTTCCGTCAGGTCGCCGACTAGCGTTAATTATTAACAACCGGCCGCTTCCTGTGTGCCACCCCCTCCCTGTAGTCATTGTAGCGAAAACACGGCGGAAAATCCGCATTTTTTTGCCAATAACGTGTTTCCTTCAGTGTCGGTGGATTCTTCGCCGATAAATAACTATCGACAAGTTTGTTAATTTTTGCTACAGTAAACCCACACTTTTGGAAAACGGTGGAACCATGGCTAAAACTCCTCAACAGACATCCGGAACGCACGCGGCCCTTCGCAACGGTACTGGCATTGTGTTAGTGGGCATCATCCTCACCACCCTCAACCTGCGGGCGGCCGTGACCTCGCTTTCCGACATCTTCGACGAGGTGGCGAAAAACGTCTCCCATTTCAACGAAACGGTGATGGGGGTGCTCCCCCTGCTCTGTTTTGGGGTCTTCGGTGCGATCGCCCCTGCCCTCAAGCGCCGCTGGGGTTATGAAAAGTCCCTGCTCTTCGCCATGTTCATCCTTGCCGCCGGGGTGGCCGTCCGTTCGTTCACCAGCACCTTTCTTGTTTTCCTCGCCTGCAGCATACCGGCCTATGCCGGCATGGGGTTTGGCAACAGCCTCCTGCCGCCCCTGTTTAAAAAATATTTCCCCAACCATATCGGGCCCATCACCTCGCTGTATTCGGTGTTGACGCCCATTTCCGCCGGCCTGCCGCCGATAGTGTCCACCGCCATGGCCGCGTCTCTCGGGTGGCGGGTGACCCTCGGCGTATGGGCCGGCGCCGCGCTGCTGGCCGCCGTTCCGTGGCTGCTGCAGTGCCTCCGCCATCCCGAGGCCACCACGCCGGAACCGGCGGCGGACACCAAAACCATACCGGTATACAAATGGCGCCAGGCCTGGGCCATGGCCCTCTTTTTTGGCGTCGGCGGCATGCTGCCGATGTATACCATCACCACCTTTCTTCCCGGCTACCTCACCGCCAACAAGGTGCCGGAAGCAACGACCGGCACGGTGCTGTTCGTGTACAACATCGTCGGTCTTGCCCATTCGCTGATCGTGCCCCTGGTGATCGGCAAAATGAAACGGCCGCAGTTGCTTGGCTACGCCGCCATGGTACTGCAGATCGTCTCGTACCTCGGCTTCGTTTTCATGGTCGACCGCTACTGGTTGTGGACCATCGTCGCGGCCCCCGGCAACCTTTCCATTCCCGCCACCTTCCAGTTATTCAACCTGCGCGCCCGGACCCGGGACGGCGTGGCCCAACTCTCCGCCTTCGTCCAGCTTATCGGCTATATCATCGCCGCCGCCGGCCCGCTGTTTTTCGGCCTGCTCCGGGTGATCACCGGCGGCTATCGGATTCCGTTTTTCTTCCTCATCGCCATGAGTGTGGTGATGGCCGTCGCCGGCCGTCTCGCCGTGAAAAAACAGTATCTGGAAGATGCCGAGGGGTGATCCGCGGCTGGTCTGGCTGGAGGTGACGATGGGTAAAAAACCATACGTGGTGGGCGTGAGCGGCGCCAGCGGCATTCCCGTCGCCCTCGAGGTGGTGCGCCGGCTGGCCGCCGGCGGCGAAGCGGTGCATCTGGTCGTGACGGCCGGAGCCGAAGCCACCATCGGCTACGAAACCACGGCGGGGGTGACCGCCTTGCGCGCGCTGGCGACGCAGGTGCATGACTGGCGGGACACCGGCGCCGCCATCGCCAGCGGCTCCTTCCCGGTGGCCGGCATGGCGGTGGTGCCCTGCAGTATGAAAACGGTGGCCGGGATCGCCTGCGGCTATGCCGAAAACCTGCTGCTGCGGGCGGCCGACGTCTGCCTCAAGGAGCGGCGGCGTCTGGTGCTGGCGGTGCGGGAGACGCCCTTCAGTTCCATTCACCTCACCAACCTTCTGACCCTTTCCCGGGCCGGCGCCGTCATCCTGCCGCTTATGATCGGCTTCTATTACCAGCCGCGGGAGGTGGAAGACATCGTCCGCCATCTCGCCGGCCGGGTGCTCGAGGCGCTGGGGCTGGAAGACACCGATTACCGGCGCTGGTCACCGGAAACCGCCGATGCTCACGCTTGAGGAACCGTGCCTGGACAGCCGGTTGACGGTACAGGCCCGTTGGGCCGGCCCGGACCTCTGGATCCTGGTGACGGGTGGCCACCGGCCCCATGTCGGGTCGGTAAGCTTCGGGATTCCCCGGCCGAGCCTGTCGGGCGACGGCACGGCCAGCGCCACCGTCTCGACTCTCAACGCCACCGGCCACAAGGACGACGAGGTCGGCAACCGCTTCGCCCGCTTTCTGGCCGCGCGTCTGGGGTGTCGGGTGTCGGTGTCCTGCGGCGTCCATTTTGATGCGGCTTCGCCAGCCGACCTCGAGGAAATTCTCCGCTGTGCCGATCGGCTCCGCCGCTTCCTTGGCGATCGGCTGGCCCAACAACGGCCAGCGTCTCACCGAAGCGAGAAAGCCCCCGCCGCCCCCGCGGACGACCGTATTCCCGATCACCCATAAGGCGGAGGCCCACGACGCGTCTTCGACGGACTGTCCCGCCTTCCTCCGCCTGCGCCACCATTTCTCGATGGTAAAATTTGGACGCGATGGTCGGTACAAAAAACAACCCTCTAGCCCATGACGGGTAGAGGGTGTAACATGTGGCATCCCCTAGGGGACTCGAACCCCTGTTCTCAGACTGAGAATCTGATGTGCTGACCGCTGCACTAAGGGGACATTTCAAAGAATATCGCATGGCAGTGCGGCACCGCCTCGCACCCCAAAAAATGAAATTGTCCTTCCCCGCAAAACCGCGAAGGATTATTATGCCTCCCTGGCCAGGTTTGTCAATAACTCTTGGAGCCCCGATGCAAATTTTCCTCGTCCGTCCGCGGCGGGCGTCAAACAACGTGCGCCCATGACCCGACCCCGATACCATCCCGGTTCCACGGTTGTCATCAACGTCAAAAACCGTTCCGGCATCAAGCCCCTTTCCGCCTACCTCGCCTCGCGTCTGGGCGTCGTCGAGTCGTGGACGGAAGGACTGATCGCCGACGGGTGCGTGGCCGTGGACGGTGAATCGGCCGTGGCCGGACAACGGATCAACCTTTCCGCCGGACCGCATACCCTCGAGGTGCGCTTTCCCGAAAATTGGCCCCGGCACATGGCAGGTACTCCTATGGCGCTGGATATCCTCTACGAGGATACCGGCCTGGTCGTGGTCAACAAGCCGGCCGGAATGGTGGTGCATCCCGCCCGTGGCCACATGGACAACCAGACCCTGCAGAACGGCCTGCGCTACCGCTTCCGCCACCTGCTGGCCGGGGAGGATACCTGCATCGCTCCGGCCCACCGGCTGGACCGAGACACATCGGGTGCCCTGGTGTTCGCCCTCACCCGCCCCGTCTACAGGGATCTGGTGGCGCAGTTTGCCGCCGGACAGCCGCACAAGGAATACCTGGCGATTCTCGACGGCGACCCGCCCTGTGCCACCATGGTCTGCGACCAGCCGGTCGGTCCCGATCCCGACCACCCCGGCCGCGGCTGCATCCGGCCGGACGGCAAGCGGGCGCGGACGGATTTCACCATTCTGGAAAAAGGCACGGGCTGGGCCCTGGCCAGGGCCATCCCCCACACCGGCCGGCCCCACCAGATCCGCATCCACGCCGCGGGCCTGGGCCTACCGCTGGCGGGCGATGCCGACTATAACCCACACCCCGGCCGCCTCGGGCTGGCGCGGCAAGGGCTGCATGCCCATGCGCTCTGTTTTACCCACCCGGTGGACGGCCAGCGCCGTCGTTTTCAGGCGCCCTTGGCCAGCGACTTGCTGTCCGGCCTGACCCGACTGCGGTCCGAACACGCCGCCAGCCCCGTGGCGGAGAATACCGCATGACCGGAGATTTCATAGCCACTCTGGCGGCGACCCTGGTAGCCGCGCCGCTGCGGGAAAAAATTCTCATCGTGCCGTCGCACCGGGTAGGAAGGCAGTGGCTGGATCAGGCCGCGGTGGCCTGTGGCGGCGTTGTCAACGTCCGCACCACCAGTATTGCCCGACTGATGCTGGACCTGGCCGAGCCGGAACTGCGGCGCCGGTCCCTCCGTGTCGGCAGCCGGCAGGAAAAGGTGCGGCTGGTGGCGAAAGCCATGCAGGAGGTGGCCGCCGCCATGGCGGGGGACGGCTATTTCACCCGGCTGCCGGTCACGTTGGATCTGGCCGAACGGTTCCTTACCACCCTCGAGGAGTTGGAATCGGCCGGCGTTGCCGCCGGGCCGGCGCTCTTGACCGGCGTGACCGTTCCGGCCAAGGCGACGGAGCTCGCCGGGTTGCTCCGCCGCTATGCCGCCGCCCGCCGCGCGGCCGGGATGGCCGGCCCGGTCGATATCCAGCGGGCGGCCCTTGCGGCCCTGGCCGGGATGGAGACAGCCACCCCGCTTCTGGTGGTGCCGTCGTCGCTGTTGGACGAGGCGCCTCCTCTGGCCTGGAACTTTCTGTCCCGCTGGCCGAACCGGGACCGGGTGGTGCTGGAGGATGACGGGGAGGAAATGTCCGAGCCGCCAGCCTGCTATGTCGCCGACAGTGTGGCCGACGAAGTCCGTGAGGTATTTCGCCGCCTGCAGCAGGCGGGCGTCCCATTGGATCAGGCGGAGGTGGTCTGCACCGACAGTGCCGGATACATTCCGGTGCTGTGCGCCGTCGGCCTGGAGATTTTTGGCGGCCGGCCGGAAGAACTTCCCCTGACCTTTCATAACGGCATTCCCGCCGGTTTTTCCCGTCCCGCCCGGCTGGTGGAGGCCTGGCTGGGCTGGCTGGAGACGGATTGCTCCGGCGAAGGGCTGGCCCGCCTGGTGGCGTCGGGACTCCTTGGCGACGGCTGGACCCGCATCGCCCCCACCGTTTCCGCCACGCGGCTGGCGGCACGGCTGCGCTTCCTGCCGCTGGACGGCGGCATCGAAGGGTACCGGGCTCGACTGGGCGACGCCGCCGAGAGCGACCTGCGCCGGGCGGAAACGTGGCTGGTGGAATGGCTGGCGGCAGTGGTCCCCGTGGCACCGGATTCGGGCGTGGACTGCCGTACGCCCGATCGGTTCCTGGCCGCGGCGACGGCGCTTCTCACCGCCACCGGCGATGGTGACGGCAAGCTGGACGGCTATGTCCGGCGGGCTCTCCTCGACGCTATCGAACAATGGCAACCATTCGCGGATTGGCCGGGATTCGACCCCCTCGCCTGGCTCCGCGGGACCACCCGGCGGCTTCAGGTGATGGGCCTCGGGCCCATGCCCGGCCATTTGCATGTGAGCGATCTCGCAACCGGCGGCCACGCCGGCCGACAGCATCTCTTCATCCTCGGTCTGGACGACAGCCGCTACCCCGGGTCGGCCCGTCAGGATCCGGTGCTTCTGGATCGGGAGCGGGCGACCATCTCCAACGGCCTGCTTCGTTCCGGCCGCCGCCGCGACCGCCGCGAACGGGCCCTGCGGCGGCTCCTCGCCCGGACTGGTGGTTATGGTACCTGCAGCCACGCGCGCCTCGACACGGACGGCCGCGACCTCTTTCCCAGCGGCATGTTTACCACCCTGGCGGGTACGGCCGACAGCCCCCGAGCCGCTCTGCGGCCGGATGCGGCCGACGCCTGTCTGACCCCCCGCGACGACTGGCTGCATCTTCTCCTGGCCTCCCGGGGGAATGGTTTGACGGCGGCCTGTCTGGAACCGTGGTTTCCGCATTTGGCCGCAGGCCGGCGGGCGTTGACGGCACGGGCGACGCCCGCCTTCACCGCCTATGACGGCCATGTGCCCGAAGCCGGCCAGGACTGGCAGCGGGACGAAAGAACCCTGTCGCCGACGGATTTGGAACTGATGGCTTCCTGCCCCCAGGATTTCTTCTTCCGAAGGGTGCTGGCCATCGCGCCGCCGGAGCGGTACCGGCCGCAGCCCGGGCAGTGGCTGGCCGGCAATGTCCGGGGTAGCCTTCTTCACGATCTGTTCCAGGAATTCCTGACCGTATTGGCGGAACGGGACCAGCGGGTGGACAGCCACACCCTGCGTGACCATCGCCAGACCCTTTTCAGGCTGCTGGAGCAGGCACTCCGCCGCGAACGAAGGCGGACCCCACCGCACGACGACCTCGCCTGCCGGCGGGAAGAGGCGGAAATGCGGGAGGCGTGCGAAATCTTTTTACTGTCTGAAGTGTATCGTCAGGCTGTCGGCCGGCCGGTGTGTTTCGAAGCGGCGTTGGGCGGGGCCAAGGAAGAGGCACCGCCGTGGAACCGGATGCAGCCCGTGGTCCTGCGGCCGGACGCGGGCGTACCACTCCGCCTGCGGGGCCGGGTCGACCGCATCGATCGGCTGGCGGATCACGGCGGCCTGGTGATCATCGACTACAAAACGGGCCGGAGCAAACGCTACTCCACCGCCGATCCGTTCCGGCAGGGCCGTCACCTGCAGCCTCTCCTCTACACCCATATGCTGGAAACGGCGCTGGCCGAAGCCGGACGGCCGGAACCGGTCCAGGCGTTCCTCTACTTTTTCCCCATGCCGCGGGACGATGGCCGCCCGGTCAGGTATTCCCGCGACCAACTGGGTCGGGAGGGACTCGCCATCGTGGCCACCCTGGCCGACATGCTCCACCGGGGATGCTTTCCCTTCACCACGGACGGAGACGACGTGGCCCATTCCGACTACGCGCCACTGTACCCGCAGCCGCTGGAGCTGGCCCGGGCGGCGGCGAAAAAGGCTGCCGCAGCACCGGAACTCGCCGGTTGGGCGAGACTGCGGGGTCTGGTCGCCAGCGGTGAGGAGGGTTCCTGATGGAC
>JAJBSZ010000241.1:0-4903 GCA_020861125.1 Planctomycetota bacterium
GCTGATCGTGGAACACGATGCCGCCGCCCAGGCCGGTGCCGACGAACAGGCCGAAGAGCGTCTTGGCGCTTTTGCCTGCGCCGTAGACGTATTCGCCGTAGGTGCCGGCGTTGCAGTCGTTCTCACCGAAACAGGGGCGGTTGGTAAGGCCCTCCACCGTCCGGACCAGCGGCGCGTTCTTCCAGCCGGGCAGATTGGCGGCGGCGGGGGTGGTGCCGTCCGGCAGCACCGCCATGGGCACGCCGATGCCGATGGCGGCCAGGTTGTCCAGGGTCATGCCCTCGATTTCGCAGGCTTCGCGCAGGGTGGCGACGGCCCGCTCGCACACCGGCAGGAACCCGCCCTCGCCCTTGGTCTTCTTCTTGGCGGTGGAGATGACGTTGCCGCGCTCGTCCGCCACCATACATAAAATCTTGGTGCCGCCGACGTCGATGCCGCCGAACAGCCGGTCCCCAGTTTTCTTGGCCATAGCCACTCCCGGATCACGCGGCCGTACACTCGCCATGATCGTTTCCCCTCTCCCGTCCTCTTACCGCTTCCCGTCCGCCGCCGCCACGAAGGCCTGGAACAGCGGATGCGGATCCACCGGCCGGCTGCGGAATTCCGGATGGTAGATGGTGCCGACGAACCAGGGATGATCGCGGATTTCAAACGCCTCCACCAGCTGCGAATCCGGATTGAAGCCGGACACGGTGAAGCCGGCAGCGATCAGCGCTTCCAGATAATCGGGATTCACCTCGTATTCATTCCGGTGGCGTTCGCGGACGAATTCGGCGTCGCCGTAGGCCTGGCGCAGTCGGGTGTTCTTGTTCAGGGCGCAGGCGTAGAGGCCCTTGCGGAAGGTGGTGCGCTCCCGGGTCGGCCGGCCCTCGGTGTCAAGGCGGGTGATGACCGCCCGGCCGGCACCGCCGTCCTCCGCCAACCCGGCGTGGCCGGCATCGGCCAGGCCGGCGACATTCCGGGCGAACTCCACCACCGCCAGCTCCATGCCGAGGCCGATACCCAAAAACGGCACCCGGTTCTCGCGGGCCCAGCGGATGGCGGTCTGGACCCCGTCCGCCCCAAGCTTGCCCGCGCCGTCCGGCACCAGCACGCCGGCGACGCCGGCCAGCGCCTCGTCCACGGTGGCGGCGGTGAGGAGGGTGGAATCCACCTCCCGGCGTTCGACCCGAACCCGGTTGGCCACGCCGCCGTGGAACAGCGCTTCCGACACCGATTTGTAGCTGTCGGACATGGCGTGGTGCGCGCCCACGATCGCCACCTCCAGGGTGCGCTGCGGATTGGCGGCGGCCGCGAGCATCGCCTGCCAGTTGGAGAGGTCCGGCTCCGGAGTCTCGAGACCCAGCTTCTGGCAGATGATGGCGTCGGCCCGCTGTGCGTGCAGCAGCACCGGCACCTCGTAGACGGTGAGGTCGACGTTCCGTTCGTCCAGCACGCAGTCGCGGCGGACGTTGCAGAACATGGCGATCTTCTCCTTCACCGCCTCGGGAATGGCTTCCTCCGAGCGGCAGATCAGGAGGTCCGGCTGGATGCCGTATTCGCGCAGCTTCTGCACCGAGTGTTGCGTGGGCTTGGTCTTGATTTCCCGCGACGCCCTGAGAAACGGCACCATGGTGATATGGATAAACAGGACGTCGCCGTCCGGCCGCTCCAGGGAGAACTGGCGGAAGGCCTCGATGAAGGGCAGGCCCTCGATGTCACCGACGGTGCCGCCCAGTTCCACCAGGATCACGTCCACCTCCGGACTTTCCAAACGGGTGAAGGTTTCTTTGATCGCGTCGGTGATGTGCGGCACCACCTGGACGGTGCCGCCGCCGTAGCCGCCCCGGCGCTCGCGGGTGATGACCGACTGGTAGATGCGGCCGGTGGTGATGTTGGAGCGGCGGTTGAGTTTGACCCCGGTAAAGCGCTCGTAGTGCCCGAGGTCGAGATCGCCCTCGGCCCCGTCGTCGGTGACGTAGACCTCGCCGTGCTGCAGGGGGTCCATGCTGCCCGGATCGACGTTAATGTAGGGATCGAGCTTCAGCATGGCGATGCGGCAGCCGCGCTCCCGTAGGAGGAGGCCAATGGAGGCCGAGGCCAAACCCTTGCCGACCGACGACACCACGCCGCCGGTGATGAAAATAAACTTGCTCATAGCCGCCTACCCCGCCTTTCAGGATGGAATGCTCATTCTTTCCAGGTGACGCTCATGGAACGCAGCCGCGCCACCACCTCCGGCATCTTCGCCACCAGCGTCTCCGCGTCGCCCCGGGTGGTCTCGTGGCTGAGGGAGATGCGGATGGAACCGTGGGCCAGCTCCACCGGCACGCCGCAGGCCAAGAGCACGTGGGAGGGATCCAGACTGCCCGAGGTGCAGGCGGATCCGGAGGACACCTCCAGACCGAACATATCCAGGTAGCCGAGGATCGCCTCCCCTTCCGCCCCCTCGACGCACACCGACAGGAGGTTGGGGATGCGGTCGTGGGGATCGCCGTTCCGGTGGATCTTCGTGATGGCGGCGGAGAGTCCGGTCCAGATTTCCTCGATCAGCGCCGACTGGCGCGGGCCGTCGGCGATGTAGCCGGCCGCCAGCTCCGCCGCCTTGCCCAACCCCACCGCCCCCGCCACATTGGACGTGCCGGCGCGGCGGTTGTGCTCCTGGCCGCCGCCGTGGATAAAGGGCGCCAGGCGGGTGCCCCGGCGGAGATACAGGGCGCCGATGCCCTTGGGGCCGTGGAACTTGTGGGCGGTGAGGCTGAGGCTGGCGACCCCAAGCTCATCCACCGCCAGGGGAATTTTCCCGACCGACTGGGTGGCGTCGGTATGGAAGAGCACCCCGGCACCGCGGGCGACGGCCGCCAGTTGAGCGATGGGCTGGATGGTGCCGATCTCGTTGTTGGAATGCATTATGGTGACCAACCCGGTGTCCGGGCGGATGGCCCGCCGCAGATCGTCCGGGTCGACCTTGCCGGTCCGGTCCACCGGCAGCAGGGTGTAATCGCCCAGGCCGTTTTTCTTCAGCCATTCCAGGGGTTCGAGGATGGCATGGTGTTCGATGGCGGAGGTGACGACGTGTTTTTTCGGGCCGGCAAGCACCGTGCCCATGATCACCCAGTTGTCCGATTCGGTGGCGCCGCCGGTGAAGAAGATTTCCTCGGGCGCGGCGCCAAGGAGCGCCGCCACCCCTTCCCGGGCCGCATCGAGGGCGGTGCGGGCCCGGCGGCCCAATTCGTAATATTGGGACGCGGCATTGCCGAAATTCTCACAAAAATACGGCAGCATCGCCTCCAGCACCACGGGGTCGACCCGGGTGGTGGCGGCATTGTCCAAATAGATGATGGGTTCGCTCATGCGTCGTCCTTTCCCTGACCATATGCACCCCGGGACCATTATTACCGAAGCCCTCCTCTTCGGCAAGAGCGCAGGCCGCGAATTCCTGCCGGACGGGTCTGCCACCCACCGCTTGCGCCGGGAGGTCACCGGGGGTATAGTGGCCGGTCGCGACCGGCACCGGGAAAGGAACGGCATGACCGATGGAATGGATGACAAGACACTGCGCGACGACATCGTGGCAATCGGCCGCCTCCTGGCCGACAAGGGCATGGTCGCCGCCAACGACGGCAACATCAGCGCCCGCACCGCTGCCGGCACCATCCTGGTTACCCCCACCGGCGTTGCCAAAGGCTGCCTGACAGCGGAAGATCTCCTGACGGTGGACCGGCAGGGACGGGTCATCGCCGGCGCCGGCCGGGCCACGTCGGAACTGGGCCTGCACCTGGCGGTATACGACACCCGGCCCGACGCGCGGGCGGTGGTGCACGCCCATCCGCCCGCCGCCACCGCCTTCTCCATCTGCGGCGGGGTGGGCGCCATCAACCTAGCGGAGGCGGTGCTGGTGGTGGGCGGCATCGGCCACAGCCCCTACGCCACCCCCGGCAGCGCCGGCGTCGCCGCCGCCGTCACCCCCCTGCTCGCCGAGTGCGACGCCGTGCTCCTGGAAAACCACGGCGCCCTGACCCTGGGGTCAGGCCTGTGGGACGCCTACTACCGCATGGAGTCCCTCGAGCATTACTGCCACATTAATATGTATGTCCGGCTGCTGGGGGGCGGCCGGACCCTGTCGCCCTCGGAGGTGGACGCCCTCCGCCGCATCCGGGCCGGCAGCGGCGCCTGATCCGGCGGCAGGCGGTTTCCGCCCGGGGAGCGCCGGTCTCGGGCACCCTTCCGGCGGACCGCCGGCGGCAGCATGGAATATATTCAGACGGTGACCAACCAACCGGCATCACCCACAAATTTCCGCCCAAAAATCTCCATTTTTCGGGAATGGAGTACGATTCGCTGGGTACACTGGAGACAGATGTGATCGAGAGCATCAGGATGGAACAAAGCCATGTTTAATCATATACGGGGTATCATCTGCCAGAAAAGCCCCTCGCGCGTGGTGGTGGAAGCGGGCGGCGTCGGGTACGACCTTACGGTGTCCCTAACGGCTTCCCGGCGACTGCCGGCGGCGGGAGCGGAAGCGACGGTGCTGGTGCACCTGGTGGTGCGGGAGGACGAGATGCGGCTGGTCGGCTTTGCCGACAGCGACGAGCGGGAACTCTTTCGCCGCCTCATCGGCCTGTCCGGGGTAGGCCCGTCCATGGCATTGCAGATCCTCTCCGGCATGTCGCCGCAGGAGTTCGCCCTGGCTATCGAACGGCAGGACGCCGGCGCCCTCAAGAAAATAAAAGGTGTGGGCGAGAAAACCGCCAAACGCATCATTCTCGAACTCAAGGGGGCCAAAACGGTGCTGCCGGCCGGCGACGGTGCGGCGCCGGAGGGCGCGGCCGCGGAGGCGGTGGCGGCCCTGGTGGCCCTGGGACTCAGCCACAACGAGGCGGTGGTGCGGGTGGAGAAAGCCGGACAGGCGGATCCCGAC
>JAJBSZ010000241.1:4913-10235 GCA_020861125.1 Planctomycetota bacterium
CAAGGCAGCCTTGCGATGAAGACCATTTGCGTCGTCGGCGGAGGCCCGGCGGGTCTGGCGGCGGCCATCCACGCCGCCATGGCGGGCGCCAGGGTGGTGCTCCTGGAGCAAAACGACGGGTGCGGCGTGAAACTCACCATCACCGGCGGCGGCCACTGCAACCTCACCAACCGCCGGCCGGCAGAGGAATGGCCCGCCCTGTTCGGCCGCCACGGACGGTTTCTCCAACCGGCCCTGGGGTTCCTGTCCCGGCCCCGCCTGGAGGCGTGGTTCCAGGATTTGGGTCAGCCCACCGCCGCCGCCGACGGCTTCCACGTCCTGCCCGTATCCCATTCGGCCCGGGCGGTGCGCGACGCCCTGGTGGCGACGGCCAGGGAATGGGGCGTACGGATCCGCCCGAGCGTGCGGGCCGTACACCTGATGACCGCCGGCGACCGGGTTCAGGGAGTGGCTGCGGTCGGCGAGACCGTTCCGGCCGACGCGGTGATCCTCGCCACCGGCGGCATAAGTTATCCCGCCACCGGTTCCACCGGCGACGGCCTGACCATGGCCCGCGACGTTGGCCACACCATCGTCCCGCCCTGTCCGGGTCTGGTGGGACTGCAGATTGGCAACCTGTCACCAGAACTCGCCGGCCTGGTCTTGTTCGACGCCGAAGTTCGGTTCAAACAGCGGGGCTGGCCGGCCCAGAGTGGCTCGGGCGAACTCCTCCTCACCCACCGCGGTGTGTCCGGCCCGGCGATCCTGGACTTGTCGGCCACGGTGACGCAGGCGCTGGACGAACGGGAGGATCCCGGCCGGTCGGTGACGCTCACGCTGCGCTGGCTGGCGGGCAAGGACGAACGGCAGTGGTTGGTGAAACTGGCGGAGTGGCGCACCGCCAAAGGCTCCTCCCCGGTGGCAGCATTGGTCCGGTCCTTTATGCCGCAAAAATTGGCCCGGTGGCTGTGCGAATACGCCGGCGTGGCGGAAGGTACCCGCACCGCCTCCCTCACCGCCGGCCAGCGGGACCGCCTGGCCACCGCTTTGGGCTGTTTCCCCGCCGCCGTCACCGGCCACGATGGCTGGGACCGGGCGATGATCACCCGGGGCGGCGTCGATGTCCGGGAGATCACCCCCCACACCCTGGAGAGTCGGTTGCTGGACGGGCTGTATTTTGCCGGGGAAATGTTGGACATGGACGGGCCCTGCGGCGGCTACAACCTGCATTGGGCCTTTGCCAGCGGCGCCCTGGCCGGCTGGAGCGCGGCGGGCGGGTCACCCAAAGCCGCGTCCGGGCGCGTGGCCCGGACGGCGGTGGGTATCACGGAGGAACCCGAACCCGAGGCGGTCGAGGTGGACGGGACCATAGAGGTGGATGGTTACCAGGCCCACTCATAGGCCCAGAGGGAAAACAGGCCGCGGTAGACGTGCATGCGGTTTTCCGCCTGATCGTAGACCACGGACTGTTTGCCGTCCATGACGCCGTCGGTGATCTCCGACCCGCGATGGGCCGGAAGGCAGTGCAGCACGATGCACCGCTTGGGCGCCTTGGCCATGAGGGCTTCGTTCACCTGGTAGGGCATGAATTCCGTTTCCCGTTGGGCGGCTTCCTCCTCCTGGCCCATGGACGCCCAGACATCGGTGTAGACCGCATCCGCGTCCCGCACCGCCGCCGCCGGGTCCTCCTCCTCCACGAACTCCACCGCGCCCACCGTGTCCCGGACCCGCTGCACGTAGGCCGGATCGAGCCGGTAGGCCGGCGGGCCGGACCAGACGAAACGGACGCCCAGCAGGGCGGCGGCAGACAGGAGGGACCGGGCGACGTTGTTGCCGTCGCCCAAATAGGTCATGGTTTTGCCCTGGAGATCGCCTGAATGCTCGCGGAAGGTGAGGAAGTCGGCGATGGCCTGGGTGGGGTGGGCGAAGTCGGACAGGACGTTCACCACCGGCACCGTGCTGTGGCGGGCGAATTCTTCGATGACCTCCTGGGAGAACGTGCGCATCGACACCAGGCTCACGAACCGGCTCATCACCCGGGCCTGATCTATGACGCTCTCCCGCGCCCACATCTGGCCCGGCACCCGATCCTCCAGGCAGACGGACCCGCCGCCGAGGGAATTCATGGCCGATTCCAGCGACACCCGGGTGCGGAGGGACGGCTTCTCGAAATACATGCCGAGGGTCTTGCCCTGGTATAACGGGTCGTGGATGCCGAGGCGGAGGCGTTTTTTCATCAGCTCGCTTTTATCCAGAACCAGCGCCAGGTCTTCCCGCGACATGTCGAGTACCGAGAGCAGATGTTTCATGTTGCCGTCCTTTATGCTGTATGACGAAACGAAGGACCAAAGTATACCCGTCGCCGCCCGCCGCGCCACATAAAAAAGCGGGCGCCGATGGGACCGTGGCGCTCCACCACGGTGCGGTGGTGACGGGAGAAGGGGGAACCGGCAACCGCCGGCGTCTAGGCTGGTTTTTACTAAACGAGGCGCCGGACCTTGCGGCGCAGGGAGACGCCGGTTTGGCGAGCGAAGGTTTTCCGCACCGCGTCGAGGCGGGCGGTGCGCTCCTCCATATAGCCAAGGAAGGATTCAAGACTGCGGTTGACGATCAGTTCTTCTGGGAAGCCGATGCGGCCAAGCATTTCCAGGGCCGGCGCGACGGAACCGACCATATCGTCCAGATGGGCGTCCGACGCCACCGCCACCCGGGTGCCGTTCTCGGCGCAGACCCGGGCCAGGGTTTCCACCCGTTCGCGGCTTCCTTTGCGGATGAGCATGGAGTTGTTGTTGATTTCGATCAGTTTTCCCAACCGCCCGGCCTCCCGCGCCACCACGGCAAAATCGCTGGCGGTTTTCCGGTCGTCGATATGGCCGAGGATGTCGACGCAGGGATGGTTGAGGGCGCCGAGATAGGCGTCGGTGTTCTCCGCCACGGTGCCCGGCTGCACGCAGAGATCGTGCATGCTGGCGATGGTGAATTCGCTGTCGAACAGCGATTTGTCGTCGACGTCCACCTTTCCCTGCAGATCGATGATGTTTGCCTCCACCCCGTAGAATACCCGGATGCCGGCCAAAGTTGCGGGCAGCATGTTCTGGGCGGCGGTGAGGAAAAACGGCCCGGCGCCGGGCATGGCGTGGGCATGTTCGGTGAGGCACATACCGGCCATGCCCCGGGCGGCGGCGGCCACGGCGTTTTCCCGCAGAGTGCTCCAGGCGTGGCCGGAGAGGACGGAATGGGTGTGGGTGTCGATCATGATGGCGGTGAGCATGGGAACCTTTCCGCGCCGGGTGGCCGGCGTTTTTATGCCAAAACGTTTCTGGGCCCGATCCCCCTACTATGCCGATGCGGCGGCCGCACGGAAAGGGAAATGTCCGGATCGCGCGACGGGGCCGGACGGCGGGCGCCGGCACCCTCGGTCCGCCGCGGCGGTCGGGCGGCGTCCATTTTCATTGACAAAACACCGGCGGCGGAGAAAGTGTCCCTTCGGTTTCACCATTCTTTGTCCATCAATAAGGAGTCTCCGATGCAGCCAACCGACATCAACCCCTCGCCGGTTCCTCCCGCACCCGAGATCCACTACCGGGACGAAACCAAAAAACTCAGCTTCTGGGTCAGCCAGTGCTTCATCCTGCTGGCCACCGTCCTCGGCGTCTACCTGGCGTCCAGCCAGGGTTTCCGCCAGGCCCTGGCCTACGGCGAGATCCAGGCGGCGCGCAACAGCTATTATCTGCGCAAATCTCTCCAGAGCGAGATCGCCGACAACCTGCCGCTGATCCGGGAGTACATGGAGAAGATCGACAAGGGCAATCTGGCCGACCGCAAGGCGCCGTTCGCCCTCGACACCTTTGTCTGGGAAAGCATGAAAAACTCCTCCGCCACCCTGGAGACGCCGCCGGAACTGCTGCGGGAAAGCCGTAAATTTTACCGCGATGTTGCCGACATCCAGCAGAAGGTCGCCAACAATGTCATCGGCCACAAGGTGGGCGTGCGCCAGCTGGAGGAGATCGTCAACCATATGGAAGAGACGGTACTGCCCCAGTTCGCCGCCGACCTCAACGCGATGGCCGCACGGCTGCGGCAGAACGGGGTCACCGTGGAGTAGCGGTTCTGGAACCGGTCGCCCCGACTGGCCGGAGCCGCCCACGGGAGATCCGACCGACACAGGCGCCAGCGGACCATTGGCAAAAATCCGCATTCCCGTGGCGAACGGGAACGGTTCAGACAGTCCGGTGGCCGCGATCGGCCTCCGGGCTGTGTTTTTGGTTTCATGGCGTTCTGTCAATCTGCTGCAGCGGCATTCCCCGCCGCCCGCGGCGCTCCTCGGCCCGCGCCCGGAGTTCCGGCACTGCCTGGCGGACATACTCCGCCTCCTGGGCGATCAGCGGATCGTCGGGGAAATATCCGGCGGTGGCGGCGGCGAGCAGCAGGGCGTGCTCGAAGTACTCCTTGTCGAGGGCACGGTACACCGCCTTGAAATAATGCTGCCGGCCGGGCACGAACCGGTGCCAGTCGGCGATCCAGGCCGGGAATTCCGCCAGCGGCACCAGCCCGCACTGGTTGCCAAACACCAGGGCGGCATCGTCGTAGAGACTGGCGTAATCCAGCTCGCGCACCGTCGCCAGCACCGCGGCGAAGGCGGCGTGATCCTCCCGCAGCAGGGAGAGAACCAGATCCGCCTTGATGGCGGTTTCCCCGCCGACCACCTCGGCGCCGAGATCGGCGCCCCGGACGATGGCCCGCGCCACCCCCTCCAGAAGGATTCGCGCCGTGGCCGGATCGTAGAGTTCCGGGGAGTCGTCCTCGTCCAGCCTTTCCAGGGCGTTCACATAAAACAGGTCCGGCACGATCCGCAGCCATTCCCAATCGGCGCCGGTGACGGCTAGCCGCCGCGCCGAGTGGTCGCGAATCCCCTCGGGATACGGACCGTCCCGCACCAGCAGGCGAATGCCCGCCTCCCGCCCTTCCCGGGCCACCGCGTAGCGGCCGAGGAGGTAGTAGCGGGAAAGGATCCGGTTGTAGGAATCGTCGGCCCGAAAATACCCGCGGCCGAAGGCGGTTTCGAGGAGGGCTTCCATTTCGTCCCGGGCCCGCGCGACCGCCGGTGTGTCCAGCCCGACGGCCCGTTCGTAGAGCATCACCATGGTGCGCACCAGGTGTTCCGGCAGACGCGCGCCGCGTACCCGCGCCAGTTCGGCGTCGACGCGGAGCACCTGCCAGGCCCGTTCCGGCCGATCCAGGCGACCGAGAAGCATCGCCCAGGCGGCCCGGAACGGGAAGGTCCGGAGGAAGGCGTCGGCGTCGGCACCCCGCAGGTCGTGGAACAGGGTTTCCATCTCTTCC